>NZ_FZPO01000029.1 GCF_900198655.1 Helicobacter equorum
CTAGTGTTTTGAACCTAACTTCTGTGATAGGTATTTTTCGTATGAATGCCATTGCATTTGAGATTTCATGCCAAATCTTTGATCGCTTTTGGCTTGGATATGCCACAGAATCTATGCCAATAAGCTGTATCCCACGCAAGATAAAGGGCAAAATATTCGTGTTTAGAGTTATTCCACTTGCATTTCCACATACACTCATCGCTCCGCCATAGTGTATTTGTGTCAATAAACTCGCGGCTAATTCACCACCCACACAATCAATCACATAATGAAAGCATTGTGATTGTAAGGGTTTATTATCAGCTTTTATGATGTCTTTTGGCGATACAATATCACGTGCACCAAGACTTCTTAGCATTGGTGATTGATTATTTTTAGATGTAATGGCTGTGATGTTGTCATAACCTCTTGCTTTAAGGAGTGCGATTGCCATAGTGCCTACGCCACCAGTTGCACCGCTTACTGCTATAGTTGGTCGGGTGTCTTTATGCATTCCTGCTTGTTGCAGAGATTCTATGCTTAATGCTGCTGTAAAACCTGCCGTGCCTACTATCATGCTATCTTTGAGTGATAATCCATTTGGCAAGGGCGTAATCCACGATGATTGTAATCTTGCATATTGTGCATAGCCTCCAGTGTGAGAAACCCCTATGCCAAAGCCTGTTGCCAAGACTTTTTGTCCTATGCTATAGCTTGGATTATTAGATTCTACAATCTCGCCACAGAGATCTATACCCGGTATCATAGGGTATTTGCGGATCACACCACCATGTTTCCTAAACGCAAGCATATCTTTATAATTGATACTAGAGTATTTGACCTTTATAATCACATCGCCATCTGATAGATTATCTATTGTAATGTCTTTTATTGCGTGTATGAGGTTTTCTCCTTGCATATCTACACATACTGCTTTAAATGTCATAGATTCTCCTTGTTTGCGACTTTTTGATGCTAATACATGGATTACTAAGGATTATAACAAATTTATTACAAAGGCTTGTGTGGTTTAGGATTATTTGGTTTGTTGCACACCCACCCATTTTTAAGAATGTATATCTTATAATACGCGAAATTTCGTGTCATGAAGTGAGATATTATGAAATTCATACAAACTTCTAAAACCAAATATATTTTTGTTACCGGTGGTGTGTTAAGTTCTCTTGGTAAGGGTATCACATCTTCTTCTATTGCTACGCTTTTGCAACATAGTGGCTTTGAGGTGAGTATAGTAAAAATTGACCCTTATATCAATGTCGATCCTGGCACGATGAGTCCGCTAGAGCACGGGGAAGTCTTTGTAACAAGTGATGGCGCCGAAACCGATCTTGATATTGGGCATTATGAGCGGTTTTTAAACAAAGATTTTCACAAGACAAATAACTTTACTACAGGGCAAATTTACCTCTCTGTCATCGAAAAGGAGCGAAGGGGTGAATATCTTGGCAAAACGATTCAGATTGTCCCACATATAGTTGATGAAATAAAGCACAGAATCCACCTTGTCGGTAAGCAAAGCGATTTTCTCATTGTCGAGCTTGGTGGTACTGTGGGGGATATGGAAGGTATGCCGTATCTTGAGGCTATGCGTCAGCTTAAACATGAATTAGGATCTAATCAAGTTATTAGTGTGCATGTAACACTTATCCCACTTATCAAAGCTGCTGGGGAGCTTAAAACAAAACCCACACAACATAGTGTGCAAGAATTACGACGTATAGGGATTTCTCCACAGATTCTCGTGGCACGATGTGAGCGTATGCTTGGTAAAGAGCTAAAGAAAAAAATCGCTCTAAGTTGCGATGTCGATGATGATAGCGTGATTGTGGCACAAGATTCACAAAGTATCTATAAATGTCCGCTAGACTTTTTGCAAGAAGGGATTTTAGTGCCTATTGCAAGGCGTTTTGTGTTGGGTGAGTTAAATCCCAATATGGACGAGTGGGATATGCTTGTCAAAAAAATTATTTCGCCAAAAGATAGCATTACCATTGGTTTTGTGGGTAAATATCTCTCACTTAAAGAATCGTATAAATCTCTCACAGAAGCACTTATCCACGCAGGGGCACACATAAATACGCGCGTAGATATTCGCTGGATAGATAGCCAAAAACTTCAAGGCGGTGTATTAGAAGATGGCAAACCAGAACTTGATGGGGTGGATTCTATCCTTATTCCCGGTGGTTTTGGGGAGCGTGGTATTGAGGGTAAATTGCAAGCTATAGAATATGCTAGAGTACATAAGATTCCATTGCTTGGAATCTGCCTTGGTATGCAGTTAGCCATTATCGAGTATGCGCGTAATGTGCTAGGGATAACACAAGCAAATTCTACAGAATTTGATAAAGACACCAAAGATCCTATTGTTTATCTCATCGAGGATTTTATAGATTCACAAGGCAATAAGCAAGTGCGCACTCATAGCTCACCTATGGGTGGGACGATGCGTTTAGGCGAGTATCCTTGTGTGGTTTTAAAGGGCAGTAAGCTTTATGAGGCATATAAACAAGATTGCATTAGAGAGCGACATAGACATCGTTATGAAGTTAATCCTGCTTACAAAAAAAGGCTAGAAGATGGCGGTATGGTGATTAGTGGTGAATCTAATGGGCTTGTTGAGGCTATTGAGTTAAAAGATCATCCTTGGTTTGTTGCCGTGCAATTCCACCCTGAATTTACTTCAAGACTAAAAAACCCAAATCCTATTATTTTAGAATTTTTGCGTCAAACACTTGCGTACAAAAGAGTGTATTAGTGTGAAGTATCTAAGCAAAGCACAGATACGAGGTATTTTAGCTAGTCGTGATCTTGCACAAGGGGTGATGAGTCTTAGGGATTTGCCCTTGCCCCATAGTCTTAAGGGTGTGCAAGAAGCCGCAAAGCTTGTCGTTACACATATCAATCAAGGCTCAAAGATTCTTGTTGTAGGAGATTATGATGCCGATGGTGTGAATGCAAGTGCGATTATGCAAGGATTTTTTAGCGCACTTGGGTATGAAAATGTTGATATCGTCTTGCCAAATCGCTTTAGTGATGGATATGGAATTACTCCCACGCTATTAAAGCGCATTGATGCCACAAGACATTATAAGCTTATTATCTCTGTGGATAATGGCATTAGTGCATTTGAGGCAGGGGAATTTTGCAAGGCACACAATCTCGCACTCATTATCACCGATCATCATACGCCACAAGATACACTCCCATATTGTGATGTGCTTATAGATCCCAAACAAGATGATTGTTTGTTTCCTTTCAAAGATATTTGCGGTGCTATGGTGGCGTGGTATTTGTGTGCAGGGATTAAGCAAGAATTAGGTGTATCTCTTGATATGAGTGTGTTTTTGCCTTTTGTGGGCTTGGCAACACTGGGCGATATGATGCCACTTGTCGGAATAAATAGAGTGATAGTCAAAAAAGCCCTGCAAGTGATACAACACTCTAGCACGCCTTTTTGTCAAGTTATACGCCAAAAATTAGGCGTGATTGATTCACAAGGGTTAAGTTTTGGCATTATCCCTTTGTTAAATTGTGCTGGGCGTGTAAGTGATGCACGTATAGCATTTGAGTTTCTCACATCACGCACACTACAAGAAGCTTTGGAAAGCTATCAAACTTTGCAAGTATTAAACACCAAACGCAAAGCCATTCAAGCCCAAACGCTTAGTGACATTATAGATCGTGTGATACAAACTCATACATTTGTGTATGCTACTGGGCAGTGGCATATAGGTGTGCTAGGGGTTGTGTGTGCCAAACTCACGCAAATGTATCAAAAATGTGCCTTTGTTTTGAGTGATGAGGGAGAGATTCTCAAAGGTTCTGGTCGTGTTTATGGGAATATACATCTTATTAAATCCTTGCAAAAAGCCCAAGAGACAAAATCACTTTTACTCGAATTTGGCGGGCATCAAGGGGCAGTTGGCTTGCAGATTCACAAAGACAATCTTGTAGAGTTTTTAGAGATTTTAGAGCAGTCTTTGGTGTATGAAGTAGGGGATATGCCTAGTGATGTGTTAGGATATGTTAGCGCGCGTGATATTGATATGGAATTACTTAGTATTTTGGAGGAATTTGAGCCATTTGGTGCACATAATCCTAAACCTTATTTTATATGTAATGATTTAGTGCTTATAGATTCTAAGCCTATGGGAAAAAATAAAGAGCATTTGCGTCTAAACTTTCAATCTCCAACAGGTAACAAATTATATGGTGTAGAATTTTTTGCTACAGATACTTGCGTGCAGGAGTGGCGATTTTCTCTAGAGTATGATACATATTTTAGGCGTTTGTGTTTGCAAATAAAAAGGTAAGCTATGCCTTTTGTGCGTGAAGAATATACTATCACCCAACCTCTTAAGGCATTTGTATTTTTGGTGCGTGTCTTACATCTCAGTCCAAATGCAGCACAGCGCCTCATTGATAAGGGGAGAATGACACAAGGCGGTGTCAAGGTAGGCAAAGCTCAAGAAGTGTGCGGGAAGATTGAAATCACGCATTTTGTGCCACAAGATTTGGGATTGCAAGCGCTTTTTATCCACGAGGATTTTTGTGTGTATGATAAGCCACATCATCTTTTGACGCACCCAAAGGGGCTTTTTGCGCATTATAGCTTAAATGATGCACTCAAAAATACTTTTGGCAAACAAGCAAATCCAGTTCATAGGCTAGATTCACTAACAAGTGGGCTTGTGGTGTGTGCGTTGCATAAGCAAAGCGAGCAGATATTAAAAAATCTTTTTGTGCTACATAAAGTGCAAAAAACATATACAGCTATTGTGCGTGGGATTATCAAAGAGCAAGAGCGAGTGATTTGCGCACCTATTTTGGCGCATAATAATGGCAAGGATTTAAGTATTCGGAGTGTGATTTCGCCTTTGGGCAAATACGCAAAGACATATCTTAGGGTGCTAGATCGTGATATAGCCCGTAATCAAACGCTTATTGAGGTGTTGCCGCTGACTGGTCGCACACATCAAATTCGTGTGCATTTAGATTCTATATCTCACCCTATTGTAGGAGATTATCTCTATGGTGTAAGCGATGAGATCTCACGATTTTTCTTAGAATCTAAGGTGCAAAAAGAGGATTTTATACGCTTATTAGGTGTGCCACATCTTATGCTCAATGCCTCAAAACTTACCTTTGACTATAACGATGAATCTTTTTGTTTTGATTCTGCGTTGCGCGAGGATTTGATAAGATTTTTTTATTCAAGTGAGAATCTATGCCATTAAATGTCTTATCATCATATACTGCTGATCGTGTGATTTTGCCACGCCGTTATGGTATTGCATCTAGTAGAAGCTTTTTGTATGGTCCGCCTAGATCGGGTAAAACTTCTTTGGCATTGCAATTTGCGCTAGGCTTTAAAAAGCCTATTTATATTGATTTAGCCAATAGGCGTTTGCAAAGCGATGAGGTGCAAGGGTATTTGCTCAAAATGCATTTAGAAAAAAAAGTTGATGTGCTTGTACTTGATAATTATCACACGCCTATTGCATTGCCACATATTCCAAATATCGTGCTAATAGGGCAAAAAGAGGCTTGTCCGCAGGATTTTGTGCCTAAATGTATTTTGCCATTGTGTTTTGAGGAATTTGTGAGCTTTGATACCAAAAATCTTTCACTTAAAACACTTTTTAATACTTTTTTAAAAAATGGCAATATTCCAGAGATTCAAGAGTTTGGGGCATATAAGCGGCTTGAGCGATTATATGAGATTATTTGTGTGGCATTTGGCAGAGATAAGGAGCTTTTTTTGGCACTTTTAGGATTTCAGTCCCAAAACACTACGCCTCACAGAATCTACTCCCAGCTAAAACCCACTATGAAACTTTCAAAAGATAGAATCTACACCACGCTTACGCATTGGCAGGATAATAATGTGCTGTTTTTTCTCCCACATTCTTATAAACCAAATGCAAAAAAATTGTATTTTGCAGATTTTTCTCTTTCACATTTATTGCATCATAATCTCGTCGCACAATTAGAAAATATGCTTTTTTTGGAGTTAGTAAAGCTTGGTGAGCATGGCAATGAATCTTTATGCTATGGCGATGCAGGAGAGTTTATATACCAACATAAAGCTTTTGTGAGTATCCCATTTGCCACGCAAGATCTCATAAAGCATAGAGTTAGCAAAATGCAAAGTGAGCATATATATGTCGTTACCCTGAGTTTTGAGGGGGAGGGAAGGGTAGGCAAAAAACATTGGAGGGCAATAAACTTTATTGACTTTGCATTGGGAGAAGAGTAGAGTTTGTATATATGGATTTGTGTCTCATTGATAGCTTGTTTAAGATGTCGTTTTGATAGGCATATCGCCATAATATTTCCTAAAGACATAAAAAATTCCAAACATGAGCACAAGTCCTATAACATAGCCCCATATTCTAGAATCTAGCCACCCAGCTACACCAAAACTCACAATCGCAACGGATGCCACCACGTTTACATAAGGTAATTGCGTGATGAAATGGCTTTGCACCGAGCAACCTGCACCTGTTGCAGAGAGAATTGTCGTATCAGAAATGGGCGAGGCGTGATCGCCATAGACTGCGCCAGACAAAACTGCCGAAAACACCAACACTAAATCCACACCATTAGCTTGTGCTAGACTTGAGGCAATAGGTATCATAATGGCAAAAGTTGCCCAGCTTGTTCCTGTGCAAAAGGCAATAAAACCAGAGATTGCAAAACTCACTACTACGATTGCAATATGTGGATTGAGCGCGCTAGATTCTAGAAATTCTTTGCTAAGATTTGCGAGATATATACCTGTGCTTAGGTCATCTTTGACAATAGGTCCTATAGCCCAAGCTAGTATGAGTATGAGACATGCAGGGATCATAGAGGAGATACCAGTTTTTAGGATAGGTATGTAGTTTGCTGGTGTGATATGAGGCAAAGAGAGAAAAAAGCTTAGCACTAATGCACCCAAACCACCAAAAAAGAGTGAAAATCCAGTGTCTGTATGTCCCAACATACTTATGAGATTTGTTTCTCCACTTACTTGATAGCCGGTATAAAAGATAAGCCCAGCCACAAAGCCAAGCAAGGCAAATATAGGAATGATTAAAAGCCATATGCTAGATTCTGTGTGCGCAGTGATAGAGGCATTTTCTATAACATCAACATTTTGATTTTTACGCATTGCAGGGAGATTTATCTGCCATATAATTGTGAGAAAGACCGCCAAAAGTGCAAACCACGCATAATAATTTCCCCAAATGCTAGAAAATAGCAACACAAAACTATCACCTTGAAATGTTGCGTTAAGCTGCATAATGATATATGCGCCCCAGCTTGAAATGGGCATCAAAATACAAATAGGCGCGGAGGTAGAATCTATAATATATGCTAAGCGTTCGCGTGTGGAGTGATTGGCATCATTGAGTGATTTACTCATTTGTCCCACAGTTAGGGCATTAAAATAATCATCAACAAACACAACGATACCAGCAATAAAGGCAAATAACTCTGAACCTTTTTGTGTTTTTATGCGTTTTCTTGCCCATAGCACAAATGCACAAATGCCTCCAGAATAACTCATAAGTTGTGTGAGAATCCCCAAAATAAATAAAAATCCAAATACATACAAACTTTGGGCATTGATAATAATCCCATCATCTTGATATTCATAAAACACAGAGGCTATGTGTTTGTAGGTATACACAAAAATTTCTAGTGGATTTTGGTAATGGAGCATAATGCTTGCTAACATTATCCCTAATAAGAGTGAGAGCACTACACGCCGTTGTAAAAAATACAAGTGCTATGGTTACTAATGGCACGAGGAGACTAAGAGTAGAATGAGCATACATATTATTAGACCTTAACAGATAAGAGTAGTTTTGGCGTATTGTATCAAACTAGTCTTAAATGGTTTAAGGTTAAATGGGCTATTCCCATTGGCTAAAGGATTTTTGTGCGACTTCTATCACGCAATCTATACCACCTGCAAGCGAAAATAGCCAATATTTATGTGCATAGAGTAAATCGATTTGCTTTGTTTTGAGTGCAATATCATCTTGTGCAATACGCACCACAATTTTTGCTATTTCCATTTCTTGATGCACGATATAAGATTGAATCGCATCATTAAAGCATGTCGTAAAAGCCTTGTCATAAAAAAATTCTTTGATAGATTCTATATGTTCTAGTGCGGTGCTTATCTTTTTGAAATCAAAGTTTTCTAAATCATGTTTATTTGCCTCAAGATCCTCTATAAGTCCCGCCACTTCTAAAAAGACTTCTTCAATTTTTGCTTTTTTTTCTCGCGCAAATATCAAAAATTCTCTTGTTTTTTCTCGCGCCTTTGTCATATTAGATTCTATAAGTTCTAATGGCGGAAGCGTGAGGATTAGAGGTTGCTTTTTGGTGCTAGTATCTATACTTTCTAGAGCTTTGGCAAATGGCATTTCTATTGTGCCTTGTATCCTTGCACCACCTTCTGTAGCATTGATAACTTCTAGTTTGTATGGTGTTTGTGCGATGTCGGCTTCATAAAATTCTAAAAAAAGTTTCCATACATTGGTGCTTTCTACCATACCTTTACCACCATATGCTGGAAGCAAGACTTTTTGTGAATCTTGCTTTGGTGTAATTTCTCGATCACCATAGACAGCATTTTTGGCATGAGAGCTACCATCTTTGGCAAATGCAAGATCTTGTCCTATAAGAATACAACGCGTAAATTTCGAATACACCACCATTTCATAAGCCATATTTGCCGCAGACATACCCACACCGATATATCCATAATCATTAAAGCCAAAATAATATGTATAGCCAAATGGACGCATACTCCATTGCACACAATTTCCCTTTAATGCATCTGCTAGGCGTTTATGCACAATTGTTGTGATGGCAAAAATCACATCTTTATGGCAAGATTTTGGCGTCTCTTCATAGAATCTAGCGGTGAGATCTACACGCTCTAATGAAAATACGACATCAGGCTTGATATCTTCTTTGGCAAGAATTGGCAAGGACGCATCGATACAAAAAATCGTGAGGTAATCTTGGTATTGTTTGAGAAGTGGGAGTTGTTTGCTAAGACTTGGACCTGTAGAGACAATAACCGCTGTGCTTTTTTGGTTGGCTCTTTTGGTGCGTAATTCTTTAATAAGTGTGATAAGCGATGGAGAGGCAAGCATTTTTGGGAGATTGGCTATGTGGTGTGCTATACCTGTGATAGCGTCTTTGCTATCATTTCCCACGCTAATGACACAATGTTCAAGCGCTTTAATAAAGTAGCGGTTAAATTCTATGCTTAGTGTGGCATAACGATCATAGTAGGCATTAAAAATATGGAGATTATAGAGTTTAGAGTAGATTTTTGTGTGCGTGTCTTGCAAAAAAATAAGGAGCACATCTTGAAAAGTGCTTTGTGAATCTAAAAACAAAATTTTAGATTCTGCAATTTCTTGAGAAAAATCTAGCAAATGCAATACGATAAATAAAATTTCAAGTTCGGGTTCTATGACTACCACATGTTTGAGATATTTATTTTGTAAAAGTACCTTATAAAAGACCCCATTCCCAAGCCCAAAGCAATACAGATACGGGTATTGTGCATAGGGCATAAATTCTACAATTTTTTGGTTAGTCTGTGTAAGTGGTGAATCCACAAAAATAGGCGCACAATCGCGTGTATCAATAATATTAAAATTGAGCACATCATCGCCCAAAAACACTTCATAATGCGTGTTTGGCACGACATCTTGAAGTCGTTTAGCGAGATTTGGCGAAGTCTTTTGGAGTGCGTTAAGGTTAAGCGCAAAAAAATCTTGCATAAGATAGAGAATCTAGTCTATTGCAAAAGCCGCAATACATTTTGTTGCACAGCATTTGCTTGTGCCATCGCAAAACTTCCGCTTTGTGCCAAAACATTATGTTTAGAGAAAGTTGCAGATTCTGAAGCAAAATCCACATCGCGGATTTGTGATTCGGCACTTTTGACATTAACTTGTGTAACAGATACATTATTGATTGTGGCGACAAGTTGGATTTGTGCCGCACCAATATCTGCACGCAATTTATCGAGCTGAATTCTTGCAGATTCTGCCATATCCATAACCACCATTGCACCCTTAAGGCTTGTAACACCAGCACCGATACCACCGGCATTAAGTTCGGCTTGTGCGACATTGGCATTTGCTCCAGATGCCGAAGCGATATTGGCATCCATTTCACCGCGTAATGATCGGAGATTAACCGTGTATTCGGCGAGACCTTGTGCAGTATGGAATCCAACGTGGCTAAAGTTATAACCACTGATGATAATATCACGCGCATCAGTTCTAATAAGCGTCAAGCGTCCGATGATCGTGTGTTCTGTTCCGCTAATCCCTGCAAAGTTACCACCACCAAAAACAAAGCCAGTTGCACTTTGTGTGCGCACAGCGATCGCACGCCCATCGGTGCTACGCAAGTTTAATCGTCCAGTAATATCAATAAAAGCTTCTGTTCCTGTTCTTTCTTTTACCGAGTTTATCGCATTGATAAGACGCCCATCGGAGTCGTTTTTACGCACATCATTGACCGTTCCAATGGTTACGCCATTAATCACCAATCCTCGCACCGTTCCAGATAGCACAGGTGAGCTACCTGTCCCCATAACACTCCAAGCTGCACGTACACCAAGCTTGTCTGAATGCTTATTGATGACTTCTGAAAGCACACCAATACCGGTATTTGCGGAGGTAGAAATTTTTACGGTTTCAATCTCAAAGCTATTTTTTCCATCAACTTCTTTGACATTAAACATCACTTCAGTAAGGTTGCGTGCTGCTCCAGAAGCGAGCATTCCTACAGCCGAGAATGATGAGCTTTCCATACGAATATGTCCGATTTTATCCGAACTTGTAGGACCAATAGAGGCTTTAATAGTCGTGTTGGAATACGCACCAATTTGGAATTCTTTGTTAGAGAATGCACCAGAGAGCATTTGTTGTCCATTGAAGCTTGTGGTATTGGCAATGTTATCAAGCTCCTCTAAGAGGCGTAAAATATCGCTTTGCAGTGCTTTTCTTGTTTCTGTTGTTTGTCCATCTTGTGCGGCTTGAATGGCTTTTGTTTTGATAGTATCAAGGATTTTTAATTGCTCATCCATCGCTTTATCCGCCACTTGAATAATACCAATGGCATCGTTGGCATTTCGCACAGCCTGTCCCAAACCTTCACTTTGACTTCTTAAACTATCTGCGATAGCCATACCAGAAGCGTCATCGGCAGCTTTATTTAAGCGCAAACCAGAACTTAATTTTTCTAATGAATTGTGTAAGCTTCTATTGTTTGCCACACCGATAGTATGAGCATTGAGTGCGGAAATGTTTGTATTAATCCTAAAACTCATCGGGCATCCTTTGCTAAAGTTTTTTTATTTTTGCCGATTAAAGCAAAAGATATTCCAAAAATTTATGCCTCTTTTGTGCGTGTTTTTATGTTAAAATTATCGTTAATGGCTTTAGAGAGCTGATTTTAGACATCGAAAGTGCAGAATTATGAAAAATCTCATCATTGTAGAATCTCCAGCAAAAGCTCGGACTATTAAAAATTTTCTTGGCAAGGATTATGAGGTTGTTGCTTCAAAGGGACATATCCGCGATCTTCCCAAATACACACTTGGTATTGAGATAAAAGATAAGCATTTTATCCCAAAATATGCGGTGGATAAAGATCATGCAAAGGTTGTCCAAGAGATACAACAACTTGCCAAAAAGGCAAAGACTACTTATATCGCAACAGATGAAGATAGAGAAGGTGAGGCGATAGGCTATCATATTACACAGACATTAGGACTTCCTACCCAAGATTTTCCAAGAATCGTGTTTCATGAGATTACAAAAAATGCTATCCAAAACGCACTCAAATCACCACGCACAATCGATATGGATAAAGTCAATGCGCAACAAGCAAGGCGTTTGCTTGATAGAATTGTAGGTTTTAAGCTTAGCAATCTTATTTCCTCAAAAATTGCGCGTGGGTTAAGTGCTGGGCGTGTGCAGAGTGCAGCACTAAAGATTGTTGTGGATAGAGAGCGTGAGATTGAAGCTTTTAAGAGTATTACATATTATCTCATTACAGCTACATTTAAGAGTTTGGAGAACGCTATTGTAGAATCTGAACTTGTGAGTTATGGAGGCAAGACACTACAAAAACTAAGTCTCCAAGATAGCAAAGAAGTAAGCACAATACTAGATTCACTAAAAAAGCAATCTTATAGCATTACACAAATTATTATCAAACACAAAAAGACAAGCACACCTCCGCCATTTATGACTTCTACCCTCCAACAAAGTGCTTCTACAAAATTAGGATTTAATCCCACACGCACGATGAGTATCGCACAAAGACTTTATGAGGGTGTGCAGACACATAGTGGTGTAATGGGGGTTATTACTTATATGAGGACTGATAGTCTTAATATTGCCAAAGAAGCGACTACAGCAGCAAGAGAACTTCTTGGCAAGGAATATGGCAAAGCATATGTCCCAACAAAACCAAAGGTATATACGACTAAATCAAAAGTCGCACAAGAAGCACACGAAGCCATTCGCCCCACAAATCTTGATTTTACACCAGAGATTGCCAAAGGTTATCTAAAACCAGAAGAATATAAACTCTATAAACTTATTTATGAGCGATTTTTAGCTTCACAGAGTGCAGATGCGGAGTTTGAACTTCAAAATATCATTTTTGAATCTACCACAGACCAACAAGCCCAATTTAAAGCAAATGGCAGAAAACTTGTCTTTGATGGATTCTATAAAATTATGGGTTATGAAGAGAGTGATACGCTTTTGCCTCCACTTCAAGAGGGCAAGGGCGTGAATCTTGTAGAAGTGCAAAGCCATACAAAACATACAGAGCCACCAGCACGCTATTCCGAAGCAAGTTTAATTAAGACTTTAGAATCTTTGGGTATAGGGCGACCAAGCACTTATGCACCAACTATTGCGCTATTGTGCAGTCGTGATTATCTCAAAAATGAGAAAAAAACACTTATTCCTCAAGAAAATGCCTTTAAAGTAACGCAAATGTTAGAAGAGTCGTTTCATGAGATTGTTGATAGTTCTTTTAGTGCATCTCTTGAAGATAAGTTAGATTCTATAGCGCAGCATAAGGCTGATTGGAATGAAATTTTGTGGGATTTTTATGAATCTTTTATGCAAAAAATCGAGGAAGGCAAACAAAATATTGCATCCCAAAAAATTGCGATTCCAACAGGCGAGCCTTGCCCAAAATGTGGCAAAGAGCTTGTAAAACGTAATGGTAAGTTTGGTGAATTTATCGCGTGTAGTGGATATCCAAAGTGCAAATATATTAAGTCTAGCGATTATGCACAAGCCGAACTTAGTGGTGAAGTGTGTGAAAAATGTGGTAAGCCTATGGTGAAAAAATTTGGGAGAAATGGCGAATTTATCGCGTGTAGCGGTTATCCAGAATGCAAAAATACCAAACCTCTCAAAACAAAACCACAAGAAAAATTAGAGATTCCTTGTCCAGAATGTGGCGGTGAAATTCTCAAGCGCTTTAGTAGGCGTGGCGTATTTTATGGTTGTGCTAATTATCCAAAATGCACATTTATTTCTAAATATCCACTTGTAGCAACCAAATGTCCTAAGTGCGGAGGCACTATGTGTGAGCGTGAGCTACGCAAAAAGCACATTTATGAATGCCTACAATGCAAAGAAAAAATTCAACAAAGTCAAGAAGTGTAAATGCTACATTATGTTTCTAAGCGTCTTTTGCTATTAATCCCCACACTTTTTGGGATTCTTACGCTCAATTTTTTATTGATTCAAATCGCTCCGGGTGGTCCTGTAGAGCGCACCATTGCACAATTAGAAAATCTCAATAAACCTTCAGAATCTACTATGGCTCAAAAATCTTTTTACAAAGCCACGACAGGCTTAGATCCAGAACTAATTGATCATATCAATAAGCTTTATGGCTTTGATAAGCCATTGTTAGAGCGATATGTGATTATGATGAAAAATTACATATGTTTTGATTTTGGCGAGAGTTTTTATCGCCAAAGCAAAGTGCTTGACATCATCAAAGAAAAGTTGCCTGTGAGTATTTCGCTTGGTGTTTTTAGCACATTAATTATCTATCTTGTAAGCATTCCGCTAGGCATTACAAAAGCCAAGCGCAATGGGAGTCATTTTGATATAACGACAAGTTTTGTGATTATCGTAGCTAATGCTATTCCTTCATTTTTGTTTGCGATTTTTCTTATTGTTATTTTTGCTGGAGGGAGTTATTTTGATATTTTTCCATTGCGTGGGCTTGTGAGTGAAGGTTTTGAAATGCTTACACCTATGGAAAAAATCAAAGATTATTTGTGGCATTTGGTGTTGCCTGTGTTTTGTATTTCACTTGGGGGTTTTGCAACACTGACAATGTTGTGTAAAAATTGCTTTTTAGAGGAGATTCACAAAACCTATGTCCAAACCGCCCGTGCCAAGGGAGCAAGTGAGAGTAGGATATTGTATAAACATATTTTTAGAAATGCTATGTTGCTTGTTGTGAGTGGGTTTCCTGTGGTGTTTGTGAGCATGTTTTTTAGCGGAAGTTTACTTATTGAGATTATTTTTAGTCTCGATGGGCTTGGCCTTTTGGGCTATGAGAGTGTGATAAATCGCGATTATCCTATCATTTTTGGCACATTATATATTTTTACTTTTCTTGCATTGGTTGTTGGGATTATTAGTGATGTGTTGTATATGTTTATTGATCCGCGCATACATTTTGATAAGAGGGTGTGAGATATGGAATTGTCGGTGATATGGCAGAGATTTAGGGCAAACACACGTGCATATATGAGTTTGTGGATCTTTGGTATGTTGGTATTTATGAGTGTGATAGCACCATGTATTGCAAATCAAAAACCACTTTTTATTTATCACGAAGGTAGAGCGTATTTTCCTATTTTTGTTGATTATCCAGAGACTACATTTGGTGGAGATTTTGAGAGTTTTACGGATTATTTAGATCCTTATGTAAGCGATGTATTACTAAAAGATAGCTTTGTGTTGCGCACACTTGTCCCTTATAGTCCAGAAACGATCCTTTTTGACTTACACGATCCTTCACCAACATCTCCAGATTCTGTGCATTGGTTAGGTACCGATGACAAAGGTAGGGACGTGTTTGCAAGAATGCTTTATGGCTTACGCACTTCCTTGGCTTTTGGATTTATTTTGACTATATGCGTGTTGGTAATAGGCGTGAGTATAGGTGCTTTGCAAGGATATTATGGTGGCAGTATAGATCTTTTTGGGCAAAGGCTTATTGAAATATGGAATTCCATTCCTATATTATTTGTGATTATTATAGTGGCAAATACGATTGCACCGAGTTTTTGGTGGATTCTAGGAATTGTGTTAGCGTTTTCGTGGATTGGTCTTGCAAGTGTTGTCAGGGCGGAATTTCTCAAGATTCGCAATCTTGAATTTGTCAAAGCCGCTAGGGTTTTGGGATTTAGTGATTGGCGTATTATCACGCGCCATATTTTGCCAAATGCAATGGTTGCGACTATTACCTATTTGCCTTTTATTATGGCAACTGGGATTATTACGCTTGGGAGTTTAGATTTTTTGGGTTTTGGGACACAAGATGCAAGTTTGGGTGAGCTTCTCGCACAAGGTAAAAATAATCTCACTTCGCCTCATCTTGGTATTAGTGCGTTTTTGATAGTTTCTATTTTGCTTTCTGTGTTGGTATTTGTAGGAGAGGGATTGCGTGATGCACTTGATCCTCGAGTGCATCACGATTTATAATCTAAATAGATTCTATTATGTTGATTGGGGATTTTACAAAGAGTCATTTTGTGCTAAGTCCCTTAAATTTAGTTATAATGTAAAAAAATTAAGGGCAAAAAATGAGCAAACAGATTCAATCAGTAGAACCACAAATCGCAGACTTAGCAAATGGCTGGCTAAGATCATACAAACTTACTTATAAACTAGAACAAGAAGAAATCGGCAATAGCGAAATTGATAACGCATTAAATGAATATTTCTCAAAAAATGGTGGCGTAGGTGGCAATCGCCCGGATGCTAAACTTCTGCTAAGCGACAAATGGGGGGATGTATATCCTATCCTCATAGAATACAAAGGCTACAAAGATAAACTCATAAAGCTTGATGATAAAAATCAAGTAGCAAATAAAACTAGTAAAAATGAGCCTGATTTTAAAAATATAAATTCTTATGCGCTAAATGGCGCAGTTCATTACGCAAATGCGATTTTACATTACACAAGTTTTAGTGATATTATCGCAGTTGGAATGAGTGGCTATAAAGATGATTTTGGCGTTTTACAGCACGAAATCGCTGTTTATCTTGTCTCAAAAAGCAATTTTGGCGTGGGACAAGAAGTAGGCAAATTTAGTGATTTTTCATTTTTAAAGCCTGAGAATTTTGATAATTTCATAGACAAAGTAAAAGCATTAAATCTAAGCGATGAGCAAAAAGCACAAATCAAAGAAAAATTAGAAGAAGAAATAAGCACTAGCCTAACAAAGCTAAATAATGATATTTACAAAAACGAAAGCGGACTTGGCGAAAATGATAGAGTGTATCTAGTAACTGCTTCTATCATCGCCACACTTGGAATTCCTGGTGTAGTAAAGCCACTAGAAAAAAACGACCTAAAAAGCCTAAATGAAGATGGCAATAGAGATGGCGATATTATAATGCAAAAAGTAAAGGCATTTTTAAATAAAAAAGATATCCCAGATGATAAAAAAGCTCTCATCACTCGCACACTAGAAAACACCATTTTAAGCGAAAATGTAAATAAAGTAATAAATGGTGAAACTCAATTAAAAAGAGTATTTGGCAAAATTGTAGATGATTTAGGGATTTATTATAAAACTGATTTAAGCACAGATTTTACCGGCAAACTCTTTAATGAAATGTATTCTTGGCTAGGATTTAG
>NZ_FZPO01000005.1:0-20040 GCF_900198655.1 Helicobacter equorum
GTTTCACTATTCTAACCCTAATGCACTACATTTTTTTGTTAAATCCAAAATCTCTTTTTGCTTTTGATAAAAACTCAAAGCATTAGCAATAAGATACGCTGAAGATTCCATAATCACTTCATCAACTTTGAGGTTGTTTTGTTGCATAGTCGTACCAGTCTCTACAATATCCACAATCCCATCACACAATCCCACCAAAGGAGCAAGTTCAATGCTTCCATACAATTTAATAATCTCGATAGGAATGGCTTTTTTGGAAAAATGTTTATAGGTAATCGTAGGCATTTTGGTAGCAATTTTTATCTGTGGTTTTTGATAATCTATCTCTTTGCCAACTTCTGATCCTATGACAACCTTGCATTTACCTATATGGAGGTTAAGAAGCTTTATGGCGTCATTAAGCTGATATTCTTCAATCACATCAAGTCCCACAACTCCCACATCGGCGGCTTGATAATGCACATATGTAAGCACATCTTGGCTACGCACAAGCAAAAATCTAAAGCCCCCCTGCTCTGAGATAAGCTTACGATCTTCAAAGGCAAAAGCCTCCCCAAACATCTTGGAAAATAATTCTAAACTTTCCTTGGCAATACGCCCTTTTGGTAGTGCAATTGTTATCATTTTTGTCCTTTGTGTACCAAAATATAATTTTCATAAGCTTGTTGCATACCTTTAAAGACAATTGTCTCATCAAACATACAACTATGCTCTTGAGATAAAAATCTACTAAAAAATTTCCCATCACCGCCTGTAAAGACAATTTGTTTTCCCTTGGCAGTATCAACAATCATCAATAAAATACTTTTGATGACACCATAGCTAATGGCTGCCTTGGTATTTTGTGGAAGCCTATCAACATCTACCGCAAGATCAAAATCCTGATCTAGCACCGGAATACCCTTATAAAGCCCCCTAAATGTGCTTAAACCCGGTAAAATATAACCACCCAAATGCACACCACATTGCATAACATCTACAGTGATAGCACTTCCAGCATCCACAACAATACCATCTCTTACACCCACGCACGCCGCTACTCTATCAATCCCCATACCACGATAACCGGTATTTAGTGTGAAGTAAGGAGCGAGATTCACACATAAGCTATGAGAAGCAAGAAGTTTTTTTTCCGATTTTGGATTCACGCTGATATAAAAAATTTTGGCATCTTGCCTTTTGGGTGAAAGCTTATTTGGAAGCTCTTTCCAAATCCTACCCTTATAAAAAAAATGCAAAAATGTATTGCCTATATCGCAAAAAACCATCAAAACCTCTTATAGAATCTATCATAAAACAAAGTATCATCTGTATAAAAAATAGGCTTTTTGCTTGGGAGATCTAGCTTATAGACCACAGGTAAAAAACTCTCTAAACTAAGCTCTATGAGATATTTATTTCTCTCTAGTGTATACAGAGTGTTATTATGTATCACAATCCCATGCAAACGTGCATATTCCAGATTCACCTGACGCAAAAGCTTTAAAGTGTGATCAAGCTCTAAAATCTTGCCATCATTATTTAACACATACAATTTCTCTTTATACAACAACAAATCCCTAAAATCTCCATCATAATTAAAAGTCTTACTATTACCTATAATCGCGCTAATACGCTTTGGTGTGGCTGCAATCATAAGATCATTTTTTACCACAAGATAAATGATATTATTAAAAAATTTATCACTTTGAATCAAAATATCACGCACAAGCGTATTACTTCGTATATCAAAAATCACAAGTTTGCCATCAAGTGTGGGGAAGATGATTTGATTTTTTTCAAATACAGGTGTTGCCGCAAGAGTATGGATTGCTGTAATATTAGAAAGTTTTTGTGAAAATACCTCACGCTTAGTATTAGCATCATACACAATCACACTATTATCCGCACTCACTAAGGCTATAAGTGTATTTACACTCCCTTGTGGTGATATTTTGGCACTTACGATACATTTATCAAATGCAAACTCACTTTGGGTTTTGGTGTTGCCATCAATAAACAACAACACCCCACAACCATCTTGGACAAGATAATATGCACCTTCCCTACCCAAAAAACGTTGATTTTGTGTAAGTTCTATATCGATATTACCAAATGTGTCTAGCACCTCGAGATTCTTTAATAATGCCCCAACTCTAGAAGCAGATACGATAGGAGAAGGGAGTTTATGAGAAAATTCTACCTTAAGGCTTATATCTTTTGGTTCAAAATATTGTTTTTGACTACAACCTCCAAAGATACCAATGCACACCCCCACACATACAACAAGCAAAATTCTCATAACACCAACCCCTATTATTTATAATGGCGCAAACTCTTACCTATACGCGAAAACTCTGAATTTTCATCTAAAAGCATAAGTTTATCTTTGGCTTCTTGCGTATATCCCTTTTGGAGAAATATCACAGCTTCTTGGAGAATGAGCCACTGCTGCAAAGTTTTATCTTTTAGCGGTGGCAAGTTTGCAAGCACTTCATTGATAGTATCCTGATTAGATTCTCCCAAAAGAGAATCTAGCGTGTGTGCAATGTCTCGATATGTCGCAATTTGTGCGATAAGCTCATTATCAGAATACATAAGCTTCTTTAATGCCTCTTGACTAGGATTATGCGTATAGACATAAAAATCATACAGGATTGGAGAATTTTTTTCTAATTTTTCTAAAAGTTCAGGAGTTTGACCACCATTCAAAAGATCTGTATATGCCTCATTTGCTTGAATATGGCGTTGTTGCGTGAGATAGCTATCTACCACAAGATACACCACCCAAGCAACTATAAGCACCAAAAACGTAATAAGAGTTTTTTTATATCGTCGTAAAAAAATCTCAAATCTAAAAGCATTTTCTAGAATCTGCCCATCTTTATTAAATTCATCTTTGATATGCGCCAAATCATTCTTAACATTCATAATATATCCTTTTGTATCAAATTATTCCTGATATGTTCCCTTCTGTCCCACACCACTAGAGCCAAAGCCCCCTTCTCCACGCTGTGTTTGTGTGAGTGATTGCGTTTCTTCAAACTCCGCTTGATATACTTTGCATACCACACCTTGTGCGATTCTATCTCCTGCTTGTATGACAAAATCCTCGTTAGAATAATTAATAAGCAAAACCTTAATCTCTCCTCGATAGTCACTATCTATCGTACCTGGAGTATTAAGCACACTTATGCCATTTTTTAGAGCCAAACCACTTCGAGGACGCACTTGCACTTCATAATGAGATTCTATCTCAAATACCAAGCCTGTAGGGATTAAGACACGATCGCCAGCCTTTAGAATATGTGAATCTAAACTATGCAAATCAAATCCCGCACTATGTGCTGTCTGATACTGAGGAATGATTGCATTTGGGTGAAGTTTTTTTATCTTGATATACATACAAACGCCTTAATCTTGCAAACTAAAAGGTTTATAACACACCTCCAAAATTTCAAACTCACTCTCACCCTTTGGCAACATAATTGTTACCTCATCACCCACTTCCTTTCCTATGAGGGCACGACCTACAGGAGAAAAAACAGAAATAAAGCCATTTTGTGGATCGCTCTCTATCGTGCCTACAAGCGTGTAAGCAAACTCTTTATCTGTCTGAAGATCCACAATCTTGACATAAGAACCAAAACTCACTTTTTTATGTTCTAACGTGCTAGGATCTATTACTTGTGCGTTGGCAAGCATTGTGCTAAGTTCAGCGATACGAGATTCTATAAAGGCTTGTTGTTCTTTGGCTGCGTGGTATTCAGCATTTTCTTTCAAATCCCCATGTGATCGTGCTATATCAATTTCTTTGATAATATGTGGGCGTTGCACTTCTTGAAGATCTTTGAGCTCTGCGCGAAGCTTTTGGTAGCCATATTCTGTCATTGGTTCTTGTGCCATTATGCAATACTCCAAATTTTTTCCACAATCATAACAAAATAGCCTAAAACTGCCATTAAAGCCCCAAACTTCTATAGATCTCACGCACTGCCATTAAACTATCTGTGCATAATGGCACATTATATGCCCTAAGTGCTTCTTGCTTACCATATCCACACAACACACCTATAGCAGATATTCCTGCTCCTTTGGCAGATTCTAAATCAAGTGTGGTATCCCCTATCATATATTTGTGTGCAGATAATGCATTTGGAAAATGCTCTAAAGCCTTGAATATTGGTTCAGAATCTGGCTTGGGTTTAGACACAGATTCTACACCTATCACACATCTAAAATATTCGCCCACACCAAGACAATCAAGTAATTTTGCACTAAAATCCCCACGCTTTGTCGTTACCACACCCAAATCCGCAAAACTCTTTGCAAACAAAATCGCCTCTTTGGCGTTTGGAAGTAATGTCGTGCCTGCCTCCATTTTGGCACGATAGGAGATTCTATAAGCTTGCACAAAATCCCCAACTTGCGCCTTAGGTATCCCAAAAGCCAAAAACATATCCTCTAGCGTATGTCCGATGGTGGATTTTAGTGAATCCAAACTTGGACTCGGATATCCAAATGCAGACATCGCTTCACAAAAACTCACATAAATTGCCTTTGTAGAATCTATTAATGTCCCATCAAGATCAAAAAGTATGATTACTTGCTTCATTATGCTCCCTTGTGGTAGTGTGCCATTACAGCTTTACCCAAACTCCCACGCCTAAACTCAAAAATCATCACACCAAGCGTTACAAAACTCGCACACACAAATGATAGAGGATAACTCCACCACACGCCATCTAAACCCCAGATTCTGCTAAAAATCTCAAGTAAAATCACAACAAACACAAGATTAGTGGCTATGGTTACAATAAAAGAGCTTAGCGGTCTTTGGATAGATTGCAAAAAGATTGAGCTCACAAGATTAAAACCCAAAAAGATAAAACCAATAAAATAAATATGCAACGCATAAACAGCAGAATCTAAGAGATGTAAGCTATCATCACGCAAAAATAACCCTATAAGCAAGGTATCAAAGAATCTTGAAAACGCATACAGCACAAGCCCACTTAGCGTCGCAAACACAAGCACAAAAAAATAGATTTTTTTCACACGCCCATACTCTCTAGCACCATAATTAAAACTCGCTATAGGTTGCACACCTTGCGCACAAGAAAGAATCACGGTAAAAGCCACAATACCACTATACATTAAAATACTATATATTGAGAGTGCATCTGTCCCGCCTAGTGTTTTAAGTGTGCGATTAAACAACAACATCACAGCACTCACGCTAAGCTCTGCAAAGCTTTGTGGTAACCCATTGCGCATTGAAGCAAAAATAGATTTTACCTTAAAGACTTTGATAAAATAAATCTTACCTTGCTTTAAGACAAAATGACTCAACAAAATACACATACCAATGCCATGTCCAAGTATTGTAGCCAACGCTGATCCCGTAATTCCAAGCTCAAAAACAAACAAAAAAAGATAATTAAGCACGATATTACTTGCTGCACCTACAATCATCGCTACCATTGCAAGTATGGGACGCTTATCATTGATGGCAAACACATCAAGCAATGGATGTAAAACAATTATACATGCACCCAAAAATGTTACATGCAAATATTCCACTACATAGCTATGAATCTCTTCATTTGCTCCTAAGGCATAAGCTAGAGATTCTGTAGAAAAAAACAAAATTCCACCAAAAATAATGCTACTTGCTCCAGCAAAATAACACACCGAACTAAACATAATCCGCGCACGATGCTCTTGTCCTCTACCTAGATAAAAAGATGCGATACTCGCCGCTCCCATACCAAAAAGTAACTCAAAGGCAATCAGCACTGGAAATACAGGCCAACACACGCCAATAGCAGCTAATGCTTCTTGTCCTAATGCCTTGCCTACAAATGCACCATCAACAACAGAATATGTCGAAAGTGCGATCATCGCACATAAATTTGGTATAAAAAAATAAAAAAATAAACGATACAGGGAATCTTTGCCCATATCAACATTTTTTCTCATCATCATTGCCTCCAAACCTTAATAAATGTAGAAAAGTATTATCAAATGAAAATATTATTTAATAAGTTGCATAAATTCGGTGCGTGTTTTAGAATCTCGCTTGAATAACCCTCGCAATGCACTTGTGATAATTTGTGGATTCTTATGCACACCACGCATGCTCATACATAAATGTTGTGCTTGACATACCACTATCACACCCTTTGGCTGCAGGGTTTCTACAAGACATTGCGCAATTTGCTCTGTTAGTCGCTCTTGAATCTGCAATCTACGTGCAAAACTCTCCACCAAACGCGCCAATGAGCTGATCCCAGCAAGATACTTATCAGGTATGTAACCAATGCTAATATGTCCAAAAAATGGTAGTAAATGGTGCTCACACATCGAATAAAATTCAATATCTTTTGCGATCACCATTTCATCACACAATCCCTCTTTAAAAGTCGCGCCCAAAAGCTCTTTTGGGTTTTGTGAGTAACCACTAAAAAGCGTTTCAAAAGATTCTAAAATCCGCTTTGGTGTGTTTTTTAAGCCCTCGCGATTTGTATCTTCGCCTATATGATCACATAATTTTGCAAAAAAATGCTCAAACTCTTGTAATACCTCTTGCATGCATAACCCTAAAATGTGATAAAAATGTGATTATATCAAGATGTCGCTAAATTGTGGTATCAAATATGCTAGAATATCCCAAGCAAACCAAACACAACAGGCGACATTTTATGCAATATCCTTTAGAATCATATCCCACTTTTGAACAAAATTTACTTTGCTGGATGGGACGCTTTGTGCGCTGGAAAATAAACACGCTCTCCAATCATCAAGTGCGCGATAAAGAAGCAATCCTGCAATGCCTCAAAGCCCTTCACACTCCCCCACACAATATACAAGAACTCTTCTTTTTGTGCAAAAAAGCACGAAATGCTGGATTAGTAGGGATAAACCTCTTTAGCACCCCGCTACACAAGCTCTATGAGTATCTCACCTCACTGCAGCTAGATTCACTCACACGCATTGATGAAGAATTACTTGTTGATTTTTTGAGTGTTTATACCTCCAAACTTAGCGATGCAAGTAAAAAAAATTATCGTATTGTGCTTATTGGATTTTTTGGCTACATCGATAAACACAATACCTACGATCAAGGATCATTTGTATTTGGGATAAAACTTGCTATCCGACACATTGTCAGTCAAGCTAGTGGGCAAAAGCTCCCCACATATCTTGATGAAAATGAATTAGAGCGATTTTTGGAAGCTATTGACACAACGCCACTTCCCATACATCGTATGGCACGAGATAGACTCATTATCAAGGTGATTATCTACACAGGTATGCGTGTAAGCGAAGCACTTAGCCTACGCACCAAAGACCTTATTCCACAACATGACATTTGGATGTTTCAAATACGAGGCAAAGGCAATAAAATGCGTGTAGCAATGATAAAAAAAGAAAAAATAGATTCTCTTATGCACCTTTGGATGCAAACACGCAGTGAAATTGCTCTACATACGAATATAGAAGATAACCTTATTTTTTGTAACAATAAGGGTGGAAAACTCACACAAGCCCGAGTATATCAAGTTTTGGGAGAGATTCTAAAATATGCTGGAATCAAAAAAGAAAAAATGGGTGCACATATGCTTAGACACACATTTGCTACAATGCTATATAGCAAAAAACACGATCTTGTGCTTGTCCAAGAAGCACTAGGACACGCTAGTTTAAATACAAGCAGAATCTACACACACTTTGATAAGCAACGACTTTTAGAAGCCACGAATGTGATGGATGATTTTGAAAAGTAATGTGCTAAAATTCCACCCACAACAAAAAGCGAGGGATCAATGATAAAAATAGCTATAAATGGGCTTGGGCGACTAGGTAGGAGTATCTTTCGTGCTGGGGTTATGCGTGATGACATAGAAATCATTCTTACACACGATATTGCGCAAGGTGCTATGATAGCTCATCTATTAGAATACGATAGCGTGCATACAAGCCCTTTGCAAAATGTTACTTACACACAAACAAGCGATACCATAGGAATCATATCCTTTGAATATGGCACAAAAACCTACAACACAACACTTATAACTAATGTAGCAAGAGAGGATTTGGATTTTAGTGTTGCTGATGTGGTAATAGAATCTAGTGGAAAATTTCTTGATAGTGCGAGTATGCAGACACATATACAAAAAGGTGTCAAAAAGATTATTATTTCTGCTCCTGCAATTGATGATACGCCAACATTTGTGCTTGGTGTCAATCATGCACTCTATCAAGGTGAATCCATCATCTCCAATGCTTCTTGCACAAGTAATGCATTAGCACCCATTGCAAAGGTGTTAGATTCTATATTTGGTATAGAATCTGGAATCTTAAGCACAATTCATAGCTACACATATGATCAAAATCTCCTTGATAATGCTCACAAAACCGACAAACGTCGCGCACGTGCTGCTGCTCAAAATATCATACCCACAAGCACGGGTGCAGCAAAAGCTCTCTACAAAGTCCTTCCTCAACTAAAAAACAAACTCCACGGACATAGTGTGCGTGTGCCTGTAGCAGATGTCTCTATGGTGGATTTTAGTGTCAAACTCCGCCAAAATCCAAGTGCAGATTCTATCAATCAAGTGCTCATAGAGGCTTCAAACAATGAATTATCAGGGATTTTAGCTATCGATGAAAGTTTTAGGGTAAGTAGCGATTTTATCGGCAATGCACATAGCGCGATTGTGGCAAGAGATCTTACATTTGTGCTTGAAGGTGGTATGGCAAAAATTATGGCTTGGTATGATAATGAATGTGGCTATGCAAATAGAATCTTAGATATGGCACGATACATCACAAACTAAGCAAGGATCTAGCTTGGATTTTTTGCAACAAGCCAAACTTCAGCATATCCTCTCTTTTCTTACTTCTAGCAAATCCGCACATACCCAAATCTCGCAGATACCAAATATAGATTTTAACAAACTTACAGATATACACACACTTTTTGATCTTATACTAAATCCACCCAAAAATTACCAAAACAAAACCTTGCTTCCAACACTTGCACACAATACTATTGGTGCTGTGCGTGTGGAGATTACACAAAATACAAAGGCAGGGTTTGGCAAAAAAACATATCTTAGAATCCTTGCGCACTGCCTAGATTTCACGCAAACTCTTCATATGACACTTTTTCACCCAAAGCCATTTATGTATAAAAGTTTTGCAGAAGGCACACAATGCGTGGTGTATGGAAAACTCGAGCAAAAAGGCGCTATTTGGACAATCACGCAACCAAAAATCATACATGATTTTGGTGCTATCACACTAGAGTTTAAAACCACTCCCACAAAAAATAAAATCCTCAATACCCTCTGTGTGCTTATCACACACGAGACTTTACGACAATGTGGTATTACAGAATCTTATGCAAACGCAATATATGAAATCTTTCACCCTACACAAGAATTTGTGCGTGCATTTGCGCATCACAATGGATATTTTGGCGTGTATCAAGAAGCCCTAAAATTTGTCGAAATATGGCATCATATCCTTCGCTTACGCACCAAAAACCTCCATTTCAAAGCAAACTTCATCTGTAATGGAGATACTAAAGCCTTTATAGATTCACTACCATTTACACTTACACAAGGTCAGCACGAAGCTATAGAATCGATTGCCAAAGATCTCTCATCACACACTGCAACGCGAAGACTTATCATGGGTGATGTGGGTTGTGGCAAAACCATAGTCATCTTAAGTGCGGTGATGATGACATATCCACACAAATCTATCCTAATGGCACCTACAAGCATTTTGGCTAAACAACTCTATGAGGAAGCAAAAAAATTTCTCCCACCATATATAAAAATCCAACTTATCACCGCCCAAACCAAAGATATATCGCACACGCCAAAACACACACAAGCTACGCTTTTTTCACAAACTACACACTCCGATACTACACACGACACAAATGTGTTTGATGCGGACTTTATCATAGGCACTCAAGCAATTTTGTATAGAGATTTTGATTACACCAAATTCGCGCTTGTGATGAGTGATGAACAACATAGATTTGGCACTAACCAACGACACAAACTAGAAAAAATGTTTTCTACCACCACACGCACCAAACCTCATATATTACAATTTTCTGCCACGCCAATCCCACGCACATTTGCTATGATACAAACACACTACATACAACATAGTATCATCAAAGATCTACCATTCAAAAAAGACATACAAACAAGCATTATAGGAAAAAAAGACTTTCCAAAACTCCTTGTGCATTTACAAAATGAATTTACAAAAAGACATCAAGCAATCATTATCTATCCACTAGTAGAAGAAAGCCGACAAATTGAGTATCTCTCGCTTTCACAAGGACAAGAATTTTGGCTCAAACATTTTGAAGGTGTATATGTAACTTCAGGCAAAGACAAACAAAAAGAAGAAGTATTACAGGAATTCGCCCAAAAAGGCAATTTGCTTCTTGCTACCACGGTTGTAGAAGTAGGAATCTCACTCCCCAAACTTAGCACAATTATCATCGTCGCACCTGAACGACTAGGGCTAGCAACACTACATCAATTACGAGGTAGAGTAAGTCGCAACGGACTAAAAGGCTACTGCTTTCTGTATACAAATACACAAGATACTACGCGCCTAGAATCCTTTACCAAGACGCTCAATGGCTTTGAAATTGCCGAACTAGATCTAAAAAATCGCAATAGTGGGGATTTGCTAAGTGGTGCAAAACAAAGTGGTAATGAGTTTAAGTTTTTTGATCCTAGCAGTGATGAACATATCCTCTCCAAAGTCAATGCCATTATAGATTCTCAAACTTCACTATAACCCTATGAAATAATGTTTAAAGTTTATAGATTATTTACAATCTATACTTTTGTGTTATATCTCTCATATAATAAAGCTCAAAAAGTTATTTTTATATAAATTTAAACATAATCTAAAAAGTAACATTTTTCAAAATTTTACATAAAATTAAAAACACATATTGTGTTTTTAAAAAAATGAGTTATAATGTCCGAAGTTTATCTCACAATGACAAGGAGTAAATAATGAGCAAAAAGACAAGGATAATTTCTTTCAATGCATTTGAAATGAATTGTATTTCGCATCTAAGCCCTGGACTTTGGCGATACCCAAACGATCAAGCCCTACATTATAAGGATATTGAATATTGGCAAAACATAGCAAAGATTGCAGAACAGGGACTTTTTGATGCGGTATTCATCGCTGATGTGCTTGGTGTCTATGATCTCTATGGTAGCAACGATATAGGTGCTCTAAAAACTGCCCTACAAGTCCCTGTTAATGATCCTATACAACTTGCAGTCATAGGATCAAGTGTAACTAAACATGTAGGTTTTGGAGTTACTGCTAGTGTGCCTTTTGAGCATCCATATCCATTCGCAAGGCGTCTTAGCACTCTAGATCATCTCACAAAAGGACGCGTAGGGTGGAATATCGTAACTGGCTATCTACCGAGCGCAAATAAAAATATGGGGACTAGTGAATTGCCACACGATGAGCGATATGAACTTGCTGATGAATACATGGAAGTTATTTATAAATTATTAGAAGGTAGTTGGGAAGATGATGCGGTAATTTTAGATAGAGAAAGTGGCGATTTTGCAGATCCTAGCAAAATTCATCACATAGGGCATCATGGCAAATATTTTGATGTGCCCGGGATCCATCTTTGCGAACCAAGCATACAACGCACTCCGGTGCTTTTTCAAGCAGGAAATTCCACACGAGGACGAAAATTTGCAGCGACACACGCCGAAGCAATATTTATAGCGCCACCAACTAAAGAATACGCTAAAATCGCCGTCAAACAAGTAAGGGATGCACTTTTAGCTGCTGGTCGTGATCCATATAGTGCTAAAATTTATTGTCTTGCAACCATTATTACAGATTCAACCCAAGACTTAGCGCAAGCAAAATACAATGACTTACTCAAATATGCTAGCACAGAAGGGGCATTGGTGTTGAATTCTGGTTGGCTTGGCGTAGATTTAAGTCGCTATAATCTTGATGATCCATTAAGTCATATCAAGTCAAATGCGATAGTCGCACAAGTAGAAGCCCTAAGTAATTCCACAACCAATGAGGGAAAAGCTTGGACACTAAGAGATCTCATCAAGCTCACAGGCATAGGCTGTCAAGGACCGAAGTTTGTAGGATCGCCATCGCAAGTGTGTGATATGCTACAAGAATTTGTCGCATATAGTGATGCTGATGGATTCAATCTAGCCTATGCTACCACGCCAACAACCTTTAGTGATGTAGTAGAGTTTATCGTGCCTGAACTGCAAAAACGCGGCGTCTATAAACAAGAATACACACAAGGTAGTTTGCGACATAAACTTTTTGGCAAGGGAGATAGATTGGGGCATGATCACATTGCCTCACAATATCGTGTTAATGGTGCAAAATCAAGTATCAATGATTATGCAGGAACAGGTAGAAGACAATTCACAAAAAAGGATATAGAATATGTTATTTAATACTCTCGCAACAAACATTTACATTATTCACGAAAATGATGAGTGGATACCGCCATTTGCTCAAGCTTTTGAACGCGCAGGAATTAAGTTTGGAGAAATCTATCTCACACAAGGCGGCATAGATTTAGATTCTCCACCACCACAAGGCGTATTTTGGAGTAGACTCTCTGCCTCAAGTCATACACGCGATCATAGCCTTAGCAAAGAATATGGACGCGCGGTTTTGTCGTGGCTAGAATCTTATGGGTGCCATGTGATAAATGGAAGTAGTGTGCTAGAGCTAGAAGTAAGCAAAGTGCGACAATACCTTGCACTCAACAAGGCAGGATTCCGCACACCAAAAACAATTGCAGCTTTTGGCAAAAATGACTTGCTTGAATGTGCAAAAACATTGCAAACACCATTTATTACCAAACATAACCAAGGTGGCAAGGGTCTAGGCGTGCGACGCTTTGAAAGTATTGAGGAATTTAGGGAATATATAGAATCTAGTGCGTTTGAGCCACCAATTGATGGCATTACGCTTTTGCAAGAATATATTAAGGCAAAGGAATTTTATATCACACGTATTGAGTTTATCGGAGGAAAATTCCATTATGCAGTGCGTGTTGATACGAGTAATGGTGCTTTTGAACTATGCCCCGCAGATGCCTGTGATATAGAACGCACCAAAGCCCTTCCAGAACTTGCTGGTGGTGCGTGTGATGTAGGTGGAGTGGATAAATTCTCTCTACGCACTGATATAGATTCAAATACACCGCTTGTGCAAAAGCTTGAACACTTTTTACAAACACATAATATAACAATTGCTGGTGTAGAATTTATAGAAAGCGTAGATGGTGAAATAGTCGTATATGACATCAATACTAACACAAACTACAACTCCAAAGTAGAATCGCATCTACGAGAACAAAATAAGCAAGGTGCAGCTGATAGAGTTGTAGAGTTTTTACACAGCGAGTTAAAGAAAATACAAAGGAGTAAGTGATGAAATTTGGATATTGGACACCGGTTTTTGGAAGTTGGTTACGCAATGTCGATGATGATAGCACACAAGGCACATGGGAATATTGCAGGGATCTTGCACTCAAAGCCGAATCTCTAGGCTATGTCCTAACACTTGTGCCAGAGCTTTACCTCAATGACATCAAAGGACACAAAGCCCCTGCACTTGATGCATGGGCGGTAGCCAATGGATTGGCGGCAATCACAAAACGCATAGAAATTCTAGCAGCCTTGCGACCACAATACCATCAAGTAGCATTGACTGCCAAGCAAATCGCTACTATTAGCCAAATCTGTAATGATCGCTTTAGTATCAATATGGTTTCGGCATGGTGGGAAGAAGAAGCTAGGCAATATGGCATAAACTTTGATGGACACGATGATCGATACACACTCACGCGTGAATACACAGAAGTTTTGCGAGGGTTTTGGGAGCAAAGCCCTCTAAATTATAAGGGCAAATATTTTGAATTCTGTAATTCTTATAATGAACCAAAACCAAAAAAAACTCCTCTTGTGTATGCTGGAGGTGAAAGCGAAAGTGGTAGAGAGGCAATCACACAATTTGCAGACAAATACCTGATGCACGGAGGCACGTTAGAAGAAGTGCGAGAAAAAATTGTCGATATGAAACGACGCAAGGCAGAAGCTCAATTAGCACCATTTTTGGGCTTTGGTATGGCAGTATATATGATTGTGCGTGATAGTGAGCAAGAAGCAAAAGAAGAGTTAGAGCGTATCACGACTATTAAAAATTATGCCGAATATGAAAATTCCTATAAGGATTTTACAGGAAATTCAAATCTTGATGTAGAAATCTCAAAATATGATTATAGCGTGTCTAATAGAGGACTAAGACCTGAGCTTGTTGGCACACCAAAACAAGTCGCAGAGAAAATCCGCGCCTACAAAGAAGCTGGTTTAGATCTTCTTATTGTGCAATGTGCAAATATGCAACAAGAGCTAGAATATATCGCTAAAAAGGTATTTCCACTACTATAGTCGCCTAAAACGACTATAATAGCCACATTTATACAGATATTTTAGGCTGTGTAGCTTTAGCTATAATGCACTAAAACCTTAAAGGCTTCATATGCAAACACACACTTCACAAAATGCACATATTTCTCGCCATTCTTATGGCACAAAGATTAGAAAACATAAACCTATACACCAAGATTCTCACGCACAAACCCACACTACACAATCTCGCTACACGCAATCCCAAAATCTAGGACACAAAGCACAAATTTTGGCACTCAAACATGCATTTGCCATAGATTCTAAAAAAGCCGCAAAAAAAGAACAATATGTCTTAAAGATCTCCACATATAGTGCATTATTCCTTGCAATATTTGGTATTGGCTTTGGAATCTTTGTCAAATCTATGGCAGTGGTCTTTGATGGTTTCGTTGCGCTTATTAGCGTAGGACTTGGGGCATTGTCTATTATCACTTCTCGCTATATCTATAAAGAAGATGATGATATATTCCAATATGGGTATGTGCGTTTTGAGCCTATGGTTAATCTCTTTAAATCCCTTGTGCTTGTTTTTGTATGTGTATATGCCTTTATCAATGCGCTAGAAAGTCTCATACATGGTGGTTATGCGGTGGAGCTTGGTGGAGCGATTATTTATAGTATATGTGCATTTGTGTTTTGTGCTGGTTTGTTTTTTTACACACTATTGTATACAAAGATTCTAGAATCTGATCTCATCAAAGTCGATAACACAGAATGGAAAATTGATTGCGTGCTATATTTGGGGGCATTGTGTGCCTTTGGTGTAATTTATTTTGTGCTTAGCCCACACAATGCCTTTGCTATGTATATTGATCCTTTGTTGTTAGCGGTGCTTTCTTTATTGTTATGTGTTGCACCTATTCGCATAGCAATTGCAAATTTCAAAGATCTCATCATGGTTGCGCCAAGTGAAATAGATTCTAAAATCACAGATATTATGGAATCTCTAAGCAAAGAGTTTGGCTTTAGCGATTATGACACGCATGTAGCAAAATCAGGGCGATTTTATATGGTGGAAGTCAATATTTTGATAGAAAACACATCTAAACCTATGACAATGGCAGAATTTGATTGTATCCGAGAAAGAATTGAAAAAGCTCTTGAGATTCCAAGCTATAAAATTTGGCTCTCTGTGAGTTTTACTGCAAACCCAAAATGGTTATAACACTTTGTATAAATCATATCAAGTATATAGCTACAGAGATTCTATATAGGATAAGCACGATATAAAATCTCCACACAAATTGTGTGACTTACAAAAGCGATTTATATGCCTCACATCCCTCTTGTAATGACAAATCACAAGCTTGTCCAAAGAAGCTTTTTGCACTTCGCTTGTTTTTATCCACACCCTTACCATAGAGATACATTCTACCGGTATTAAGACAAGCTACTGCGCTCCCACCGATACACGCTTTTTCGTATAGTGTCGTAGCATAACTAGCATCTTTACTCACCAAAATACCATTTTCTGTCATACGTGCGAGATTATTACATGCATCAGGCTCACCACGCGAACATGCTGCTTGATAGAATCTAAAAGCGACTTGATAACTTTGTCGTATGCCTAACCCCTCTTCATACAATGCGCCAAGATTACTGCATGCCTTAAGCACACCAGATTCACATGCTATTTTATAAAATTGTGCGGCTTTGGAATACCATTTTGCTTTCCCATCACCTTTGGCATACATCACACCAAGCTTATAGCAATCTATACTATTGCCCATCGCACAAGATTCTCTAAACATCTTAGCATTTTGAGAAAATTGTGGAGATTCATGCGCAATAGAACTTTCATCAGCAAGTTGAGAGGTTTTCTGTAGCACTTTCTCACCACATCCACTACCTACAAGCAAACACACCATACACGCAAAATAGGTAATCTTTTTCATACTTGCCCTTTTTTACTCAAGATTGAGCTTTTTAAACTCATCGCACCCAGCTTGCAAACCAAAATCACAACTAAGTCCATAATATTCTTTTGCCATGGCTCTATCTTTTTTGATACCATTCCCCGCATAAACCAAAGTCGCAAGATTATAGCAACCCTTGGGACTTTTCCCCATACACGCATCAGTATAATACAACCCTGCTTGTATATAATCTTTTTTCTCCACACCATAACCATTTTCAAACATCACACCTAGATTATTACACGCATCAGCATTGCCACCCTTACACGCCTTATCATACAATTCAAGGCTTCTTTGATAATCCTGACGCACACCCTCGCCACGATAAAACATCACACCTAGATTATTGCATGCCGCCATTACATTTGCATTACAAGCTTGATCATAAAATGCCACACTTTTATGAAAATTTTTGGGCACATCCTCTCCATCACTATACAAAATACCAAGCTGATAACACGCTCCAAAATCTCCATCCATACAAAGCCTCTCAAATCCGTGTAAGGCTTTTTTATAGTTGCCATTGATAAGATCTTGCATGCAATCTTCAAAACTTTGTGCGTTAGCAAACATACATAGCCAAACAAATGCTAATATAATCTTTGTGATCTTCATCTCTTAAGCTCCTAATGTGACCCTTATCGCACTATTGTAACCAAAAACCATAGCAAACAACATTAAATCGTAATTTTTTCTAAGCCTTACTGTATAATAACCACATACAAGCCTACCACTAAGCATAGGAGTAAATGTGTCAAATACACCTATTATGTATCCATACTATATCACTCTGCCACAAGACTTGAGAGAAATTTTACAATGCCTTCAATCTTGCGGTTATCGTGCGTATGTCATTGGAGGCTGTGTGCGTGATAGTTTGCTTGGTTTATCACCAAAAGATTGGGACATTACTACCAACGCGCACCCAAACACGATTTGTGAGATATTTGCACACAAGCCAAATCTCAAGCTCATACATCAAGGGGCAAAATATGGCACTATAGGCGTATGTATCAATGCAACTTGTTATGAGATTACAACCTTTCGTGGCGATGGAATCTACCTTGACTCCCGCCACCCAAGTTGCGTGCAGTTTGTGAAGCACCTTTATGAAGATGTTATGCGTCGCGATTTTAGTATAAATGCCCTTGCATATAGTGAATCTGAAGGCGTATTGGATTATGTCAATGGCGTGCAAGATCTCAATAACAAAAGGCTTGTGTGTGTAGGTGAAGCACATATACGCTTTAGAGAAGATTCTCTTAGAATCTTGCGTGCAGTGCGCTTTAGAGCAACCTTGGGCTTTATGCTAGATTCACACACAAAACGTGCACTCTCAAGCCTTTATCAACATATCGCGATTTTACCTGTAGAGCGCATACGCTTAGAACTTGATAAAATCCTAATGGGTGGGTATGTTGGCGCAAGTTTTCAAGAGTATATAGAGGTTTTTGCATACCTTTTTGCCCACCTTGCTAGAGATTCTTATGTGCATTTCTCCTCCGCACTCCTTGAGAGTGTAGTGCATATACATCTTTTAGATTCACTTGAGCTCCGCTATGTATGGTTGCTACATACTTTACCTCACGATACAAGGACTGCAATTATTGAGAATCTACGCTTTAGTAATAGTCAAAAAAACCATATTTTCTCTCTTTTTACTCTCCTCTCTCACACGCTACCAAATGATGATAGTGCTATTCTTAGGCTACTCTCACGCTTTGGCACACAAAATGTATGCGACGCACTTGGGCTTTGGAAACTAATGTATGGGGATTTGGACACACTACCTAAACGAGTGCATACCCTGGCAAAACACGCGTGTTATGAGATAAAAAGCCTCAAGATCAATGGAGAAATCATCAAAACACTTGCAGATATACACGAAGGAAAAACAATAGGAATTGTGCTACAAATGCTCCTTGATGAAGTCATAGAGCAAAAACTCATAAACACAACAGATTCTCTAATACAACGCACAAAAGAGCTATTGCGTCAAATACAAGACTAAATGCGTGTTACAAAATTCGTTTTTTTTTTTTTTGTAAATAAAAATTCATTGACTCTCTTATGTGTTGCAATGTATTATATTTACGCATTACAATTTTCAATGTAAGGAGTTTTTATGAATATTAGCAAAAAGATTATCTGTTCCGTCCTTGTATTCATTGTTTTGGGTTTTGGAATTTTTATCACCATAAACTATAACACTTCCAAACAAGATATTCTCACAAGTATCACCGTTGGCAAACAAGAAACCATACGAAATGCCCAAAGCTTTGTCAATGAGTTTTTTACCACCAAAATTAGAGGTGTAGAGATTTTTGCCCAAGAAATAGAAAAAAGCGGTGATTTTTCTGTAGAACATCTCCGAAGCTTACTCAAAAATGCTTTTACCTACACACAAATTGATGCACTTTTTGTCGGATATGAAGCAGATGGACTACTCATCAAAACCGATGATATATCCAACAATCAACCCTGGATTCTCACACCCGCCAAAGATAATTTTGACTCGCGCACAAGAGCTTGGTTCAAAGGAGCTAAGGAAAGTAGTAAATCTGGACTTTCTACACCCTACCGCGACATAACAACCGGCAAACTTATCATAACTGCATATGCGCCTGTATTTGCCAATGGAAAACTTGTAGCCGTAGTAGGGGGCAATATATTCCTAGATGAGTTGCAAGAAAGTATGAATAAACTCAAAACTACACCTAGCACAGCGTTTTTTCTCACAAACAAAGACAATCATATTGTTTCTCACTCCAACCCCAATTTAATAATGTCCGATGATCCGGAACTAAAAGGGGTAATTGAGCAGTATTCTGTATTGGCAGAAAAATTCAAAGGAGAGCCAACCGATCTTATGAAGTATAGCCTACATGGTGATGAACGCGTGGGATTATGTATGCGCAGCAATGAAGGAGAGTGGCTCATATGTACGGCAAATTCTACCGATGATTATGCGGAAATTTTAGGCAAGCTTATTATGCACCAGGTGCTTTTTTCATTTGTCTTTATGATCGTAATCATAGTGATTTTAGCCTTTGTTGTGCAATATTTCTTGAAGCCTCTAACGCATATTGCAGATGGGTTAGAGGCGTTTTTTGCCTTTCTTGATCACACAAGTGATTCTATCACGCCAATCACGATCAAATCTAACGATGAGTTTGGCAAAATGGCACAAGCCATCAATTACGAAATACAAAATATTCGCGATTCTATTACAAAAGATAGAGAGCTTGTCAGTGAAGCTGTAGGCATAGTCGAAAATGTCAAAATTGGTAAATTCACTCAAACTATCACTCTCCAGAGCAACAATCCACAAACAAATCGCTTACGCGATTCACTAAATGAAATGATACAAACACTACGCAATCTGTTGGGTGCGGATCTTGATGAAATTAAAAAAATCTTTGATAGATTTGAAACCAATGATTTTTCTCACAGAATCTCTAACCCTATTGGTTTGCAAAACAATGTCAATACTCTTGCTCAAGTCATTGTTAATATGCTACAAGTCTCTGCAGATCATGCAAAAGTCCTAAGTGACAAAGCCCAGAATCTTCAAGATTCTATGCAAAGATTACTAC
>NZ_FZPO01000005.1:20056-29367 GCF_900198655.1 Helicobacter equorum
GTTAATATCTTGGTGCAATCTTCTAATGAAGTAGCAGAATCTATTCTCGAACAAACTGAGGGCTTACACCAAATTAATACATCTATCTCACAAATAGAGACTCAAACACAACAAAATGTTGAAATCGCACATACGACAAACAACATCACGCAAGAAGTCAATGTCATTGCCACAGAAATTCTTGATAATGTGGGGAAAAAGAAATTTTAAGACAATCTAATCCCCTAATCCAATGGGGATTAACACACTAATTAAGAGTCTAGCCACTACAAAGATGGAGATTTATGTAAGTATGCCTTTGATAGCAATGCTAAAACTCGGACATCTTGCATAGCACAAACCACAAGCACTGCACCGCTTTGAATCTATTTCAGGATATAATCCTCCACTAAAAATAACCGCGTTTTCTCCACAAACATCTTTGCAACTCATACACGGAGTCTTTTGCCACGCCAAACATGTAAGAGGATCAATACAAACCTTGGCTGCAATAGTAGAAGGTTGTTGTGTATGTGCTATTTCTAAAGGTGCCTCATCGCCCCATAATTCTTGACATGCGTGAGCACATTGCTCACAAAATACGCAACCAGCAATCATAAAATTAAGATATGGGGTGCTATTTGCACTCTTGATAATAATATGTTCTGGGCAACTTGTGGCACATTTTCCCTCACATTGCACACACTTATGTAGTGCATGGAGATTCTTCACATAAGGCAAGGGGATAAAATCTGCCTTCTTCCCAAAAGTCGCACTAAACACACCAAAAATTCCACCACGCTTTTGCATATCTAACCTTGTGTAATATTTTCTAAAAGTTCAAATTCTATCTGATCCCCATAACGCACAATAAGTGCATCAATGCAATAAGGCAATCTTGAAGGATATTTGGCAAGATATATACGTACCGCCTTTTGTACCTTGACAATCTTGAGGGGAGTGATATTAAATACAGGATCAAACCCTACACCACTCTTAACTTCTATAAAATGCAAGAGGTTTTCACGCTTGGCGATAATATCAATCTCACCATAACGGGCGAAAAAATTACGCTCAATAATTTCAAATCCTAAGCTCTCAAGATATGCGCAAGCATCGCTTTCAGCCTGCGATCCCTTAGCTCTGCTCATAACACTTAGTCTTGTATACGGATTTTATAAGGCTCACTAAGCACACTTGAGAGAGATGTAAAGGCTGCTAAGGCGTTGTTTATATCCGATTCTTTACTTGTATGTGTAGAAAACAAAAGTTTTGCTACTCCCTTATCTTGATGTTCTTTTTGTAAAAATGCCTTGATAGAGATATGATTATCCCCTAGAATCTGTGCGATTTGACTTAGCACCCCGGGCTTATCTTGTGTATAAAGGCGAATATAATATTTAGAAAGAATGTCTTTTGAAGCTTTTAAGCTAAGAGAGGTTTGGATAGATTCTGAAAATCCAAGCATACTAGAATGCGTATCACGTGCAATTTCAATAAGATCTGAAATTACAGAACTTGCCGTAGCCTCACCACCAGCTCCAGCACCATAATACATACTCTCGCCAACACAATCCCCTAACACACTAATGCCATTCATCACACCACTTACCTTGCCAATCATACAATCTCTGTTAATAAGCGTAGGGTGCACACGCAACTCAAGTGTGTCCTCTTGTCGCTTGGCAATACCTAAGAGTTTAATCACGTAGCCAAACTCTTTGGCAAACTCCATATCATCAGTGGTGATATCCTCAATCCCTTCAATCAAAATATCTTCAGGCACTGCATTAATACCATACGCCAAAGAAGCAAGAATAAGGAGCTTTGCACCAGCGTCATAGCCATTAATATCTAGCGTAGGATCAGCCTCGGCATACCCTAAATCTTGTGCTTCTTTAAGTGCATTTGCAAAGCTTTTGTTATGCTCAAACATTTGTGTAAGAATATAATTACTTGTGCCATTTAAGATCGCATTCAACGCCAAAATATGATTTGACCCTAACCCATCTTTTAATGTGCGAATGATAGGAATCCCGCCACCCACACTCGCTTCAAAGCCTATAGGAATATCCCCTGCAATTTGCTCTAGCTCAAAGCGATGATAAGCTAACATAGCCTTATTAGCAGTGATGAGCGCCTTACCTTTTTGAAGTGTCTTTTTGGCAACTTCATAGGCATCATGCACACCACCCATTAATTCTAAAACAACATCAATGCTTTCATCTTCTAGCACATCATTTATGTCCGTACTAAGAGGTATCACATAATCACCAAGTCTCTCTTTAGCTTTGGTAATATCTCGCACCACACCTTTTTTTAGACAAAATTCCGCACCTGCACGCGCATTAATAAGAGCTTTGTTCTGCTCTAGAATCTTAACAACCGCACTTCCTACTACACCAACGCCAATGATACCTATGTTCAAACTTCGCATACAATCCTACTTATCTTTTACTTTGTATCTTCAAAACGCTTCAAAAATACTTTGAGATTACGCGCAGCTTGGCGAATGCGCTTTTGATTTTCAATAAGTGCGATACGCACATATCCTTCACCATGATGTCCGAATCCAACACCCGGACTTAATGCAATTTTTGCTTCCTGCAACAATTGCTTACAAAATTCCATACTGCCCAAATGCTCCACCACTGATGGAATCTTTGCCCAAATAAACATACTTGCCTTTGGTTTTTGAATCTCCCACCCTGCATCTTTGAAAGATTGTATCAAAACTTCCATACGCGTTTGATATTTTTCTTTTATCTCTTCAATACAACTTTGATCACCATCCAGAGCAATTGTAGCGGCTATTTGCATAGGTGTGTAGATTCCATAATCAAGCCAACTTTTGATTTTTTGCAAAGCCTGCACAATCTTAGAATTACCTACAACAAACCCTACACGCCACCCTGCCATATTATAGGTTTTGCTTAGCGTATAAGTCTCTACTGCGACATCTTTAGCACCTTCAATCTCCAAAATACTTGGTGTTTTATAATCCCCAAAACATAATTCAGCATACGCAATATCCGAAATAATATAGAATCTCTCTTTTTTAGCAAGTGTCACAAGACGCTCATAAAAGCGTTTATACACAATTGTTGTAGTCGGATTGTGTGGGAAATTTACTACAACAAATTTTGGTTTTGGCACATTTTCACAAAGTGTTTGTGTCAAAGAAGCAAAGAATTCCTCCTCATCAAGCTCCATATTTTCATTCCACTTGATAGGAAAATTATGCACATTTGCACCATTAAGAATAAAGGCATAAGAATGAATAGGATACGCTGGTTCAGGCACTACAGCACTATCACCGGGATTTGTGATGGCTTGGATAAGATGTGCGTAACCCTCTTTGCTTCCCATTGTTACACATGCTTCAAGTTCGGGATCTAAATCCACATTATAAGTGCGTTTATACCAATTACAAATTGCTAAACGAAGTTTATAAATTCCCTTACTTACAGAATAGCCATGATTTTTTGGTTTGTTGGTAGCCTCACAAAGCTTATCAACAATATGTTGCGGAGTGGCACCATCTGGATTACCCATAGAAAAATCAATCACATCTTCGCCATTTTGTCGCATTTGTAGCTTAATTTCATTTATCGCAGCAAATACATACTTTGGCAAACGCTTTATTTTTTCAAATTCGATCTCATCAAACATTCTTGACTCCTTTTATAACCTAATCATACTCTACATTAATGCCATTTCTAAGATTCATAGGATTATTCCCATCGGTAATCATCACAAAACTTACGCCCTGTGGGACTTTGACACTCACGCTTGTTTTAGAATCTTGGCTCAAAATCGAATCTAAGATTCGCAAATTTCTATCATAAAGCACGATACGAGGATACCATTTAGATTGTGCAGAAATTTTCATCTTACCTTGTGTTTGGAGACTAAGCCAATATTGACCAGAAACATCGCGCAAGGCGAGGGGTTGATTGATAAGCAAAAGTCGCGCATTTGGAATCTGTGGATTATCAATCTCTAAGAGATATTCCCAATTTTGTGCATTCTGGTGTTTGATGTCAATACAGCGTATTCCGCGCTTTTCTAACTCACTCATAATAATACTAAGATCGGGCGTGTGTTCAGTTACAAACACAAAGCTAAGCGAGGTAATACCATTGTTGTAATCTGCCTTTTGAACATTAAAAAATGCATATCCCATACTAGAGAGTATGTCATTTATCGTGCGCGTTAGCAATATCGGACTCGTACGTGCAACAAAACTAAGTTGTACCTCAAGAGGACTTGGAAATTTAAGAATAAGCAAACCATTATTTTTAAGTGCTTGGACAACATTTTTCATATTAATGCCACCATTGATATAAAAAAGACTTTTATCACGAAAAATATTTTGGATAAAATTTGCATTTATTTGGTAGTTTCTCTCACCGATGAGATTTTTTATTTTTTCATCAAGCACATCACCCCAAAGTAATTGTAAACACAAAATAAGCACAAAATATTTTTTCATCCACCAACCTTGCATTACCAATTATCTTGAGGGTGAAGCCGTCTATATGTAGCATAGTTTATTTCTTTAAGAGATACGCCATCATAATAAAAACGCACAAAATTTTGCGTCCTGTGCTGGAATGTTTGATTATCTACCAAACTCTCAAAATCACTATGTCCAAACACAAAAATATAGCGCCTATCAAGATCAATATCATAAGTGTTATTAAGATTAAGGTGCGTAGATTTATTATTGGTAAGATCGACTACACCCACCCACAACGCACTATTTGGCATAATAGTAAGTTTTGAAATAGGTTGAGGCAAGACTCTATCTACAATTTCTCGCTGTGGAAGTTGCTCTGGAAGTGGTGTTTCTTTTATAGAAGTTTGAGGATTCTGTGGTAATGCATTAAAATCTATATAGATTCCATCATAATCACTTTTGTTACTAGCTTGAGTGTTTGTAGCGTCTTGTGAATCTGGAGAATCTACAAGAGATTGGGATTGCAAATCCTGATCTCTTGTCGTCTTGTTACTGGATGTTTCATCATTAGTTGCCTCATTGTCAGATGAAGTATGGCTAGTTTGTATTTCCTCTAAGATAACAATCTCTGAAGGTTGTGGTTTTGGCATATCAACCTTTCGTGCAATAGATGCTGGCTTCATAAACATCTTGTATCCCAAATACAACACACAACCCACTACAACAGCACCCAAAAACACAAAAAATACCACATTTGCTACATTGTTTTTTTGTTCACTAGCAGGCTGTTTGATGTTTGTTGTTTCTTGTAAATCCTTTTTAGGAAGTTTCAAATCTTTAATCATTGTCGAAACTTCCTTATGAGCTTTGGGTGTTTGAGACTTTTGTTTAATATCAATATCTGCAACAGAACTTGCCTTAGGAGCTACTTCTGGCTGTGGATTTGGTTGAGAAATTTTGTTATGATAGAGTGCGTACTCTTTGAGCCAATCGGACAAATCAAGTCCATATTCACGCTCCAACATACTCACAAAGCCTTTAGCGCGCACATCTTCTATCTTGTCAAAACGCTTTTGTAAAATATCATCAATTTTATTTGTAGCAAGTCTTGTTGTTTTATTAATTTCCTTAATACCAATTCCTTTGAGATACTCAAGTTGCTCATCTAATGTTTTATCTTTCATTACTAACCCTTAAGCAATAATAATCTGTGTAACAAAATAACACACGCGTGTGCTACATTTAACGAATCAAAAGTGTGTGCCATAGGAATACTGAGCATTGTATCTAATTTTTTAGACACTTTGGCACTAAGCCCCTCTCCCTCGCTTCCCATAAACAACGCCCATTTTTTGTATTGTGATTTCAAAGGAGTTATTATATCTTGTTTTTGCGAATTTAGCGATGTTTGGGATAAGGATTGTGACACAGATGAGAGGCATATGTTTGCCTGCATAAAACTATGGATACTCTCCCCTGCCATATCAGCACCAAAAAGCCTAAAATCCGCCATTTTTAGCTCATTAATACAATCAAGCGCACGCGGAATGACACAAAATGGCATATCCAAAAGTGCTCCTGCACTAGATCGCATAATGCCTTCTAGAGCATTTTTTTGCAAATTTACATCGCACAACACCACGCCTGTAACTCCCAATGCATAAGCACTACGCACAATTGCACCTATATTGCCCACATCACTTAACCCACACAATATCGCTAGCGTATCAAGCTCAAGCATAGAACGTATGTCTTTGTTAGGTTCATACATAACCTGCAATAATACACCCTGATGATTGCGTCCGTGTGCGAGGGCTTGGGCTTTTTTGAAATCCAGAATCTTTATGGGTTTATGTGTTTGTTTGAGACGCACAAATTGATCTTTTGGCAAATCTTTAGCAACATAAATTTCTTGAATCTTTTCCTTGTGATGTGCCAGCACATAGTTTACAGGCCGCTTCCCAAAAACAATCACAACTATTCCTTATGATAAAAGCGAAGTGTCTGCAGTATCGCTAGATTCTCTGTGGGCTTTAATCATAGTAGATTCTAAAAGCTCTTGGTAACACTCCTTGACATTTCTTTGTGTCAAATGTGCAAGAATCTTAGCCTTTGCTTTTGGTGTTATATCGAGTGCTTCTACCTCGCTTAAACATAAGCTTGGTTCTTCCTTGCTTTCATCTACAAGGCATAACACCCACTCTCCAAGAATCTTTGCCCCCTCTAGTTGTCGCAAAATTTCTGTAGCATTACCAAAAAACCTTGCTTGATGAATCTTGCTAAGCTCCTTGCATACGCACAAATAAGCGTTTGGTAATATAATCTCTATGTCTTTGAGACTTTGGAGGATTCTGTGTGGACTCTCATACCAAATGCAAGGCACACCAAGCATGGCATAATGTCGGAGGGTTTGCTGTCTTTGGGATTGTTTGTGAGGTAAAAAACCACCGAAGAAAAAGCCTTGAGATTCGATACCACTAGAGGCAAAACACACATTAAGAGCACTTGCACCAGGCAAAACATCATATGCTATGTCATGAGTGATGCACCATTGCACGAGTTTCGCACCTGGATCACTGATAGTAGGCATACCCGCATCACTTAAATACACAACATTTTGACTAAAAAATTCCCGATCAAAAGCCTCTAATATGTGTTCTTCATTATGAGAGTGCAATGAAATAAAGCGTTTATGAGAGAGTGCTACTGAATCCAGCAAATCACCAAAAAGAGACCGCTCTAAAAGCAGCATATAGAGTTTTTTTGTTATGCGTGTATCTTCACACAACACAACTTGTGCTTGTGCAAGAGCCTGCAAACTCCTAAGGCTAATGTCTAAAAGATTACCGATAGGGGCTGGGAGGATCGTAAGCACAACACAGAATTATTTGAGATTATACTTTTGGCGGAACTTCTCTACTCTACCTGTCGCATCAGCGATTTTATCACTTCCTGTATAAAATGGATGACAAAAACTTGAAATATCAACGCGAAGCTGTGGTTTAGTGCTTAATACTTCAATTTCTTTGCCACTTGTAACACAAGTTACCTTGCATGGAACATACTCTGGGTGAATACCTTTTTTCATCTCCAAACCCCTTTTTAAGAAAGTAGTTTTAAAAATTCAGGATTGTAGCAAAAAATTATTAAAAAACTTTTAAATCGCCATTAAGAAAACGATAACCATACACAAGTTACAATCACTCTAAATTCTATGCAAGGCTATAAAAATCATTTTGAGACAAGGTAACACTGGTGCAGTATTTTGATATATTGAGTATTTTTAGTATCGCATTTATTTCATCACTAGGGCATTGTGTAGGTATGTGTGGAGGATTAGTTATCGCCTATACACGCGCCAAGATTCATAACTCCCATGCTCTAGCACACAATGCTTTTTTGCACTTTTTATATGTCTGTGGGCGTGTGTGTATGTATATGCTTTTAGGGGCAATCTTTGGAAGTTTTGGTGCAATCTTTACACAAAACATGCACATAAAAGCCATTGTGGGCATATGCGTAGGTGTGCTCTTGCTTATATTTGGGTTTGCATATTTGCTATTTCCAAAGTTTTTGAGAATCTTTGAATTTTCCATCTTTCCTACTAATCCCACCTCGCAAGATTCCACACAGATACAATCCACCCAAAAGCATGGCTTTATGATTTTTAGATTTTTTACCTATTTGCTTACATCACGCTCCATGTTCTCATATTTTTTACTAGGTATATTAAATGGAATCTTGCCTTGTGGCATTGTGTATTTTTTTCTCATTAGTGCCATAGCGATCGGTAATGCTTTTAGTGGGGCTATGATAATGGGAGTTTTTGGACTTGCAACTGCTCTTGTTATGTATCCATTTGCGCTCTTTGCATCAAGTCTCATGCGTATCATAAAACCCGCAATTTTTAATACTTTAGCTGGATTGTGTATGGTAGGTTATGGCGGCTGGGGAACCTTTAACAATATCGCGCTACTTTAAAATCTCTGTAACCTAACATTTCCCCAGATCCCTACAACACAAACCTCTAACATATCATTTAGAATCTCATACTAGAATACCGACTTTTATCTAACCCGAACGACAAGGAGAATAATATGCGAGAAGTACTTACGCTACAAGCACGTTACAATCAATTTGCCAATGACAATATGCTAAAGGTTTTAGAAACACTAAACCCTAGTGACCTCCAAAAAGATGTCGGTGTGTATTACACCTCAATCATAGGCACCTTTATTCATATTTTGGAAGCTGATATAGCGATTTTGTTAGGCATCATCAATTCTTATGCACCAAATCCATTAGATACCAAAGACTTGCAAGACGCTCTTGCTAGTGGCTTACAAAATAACAACTTTGAATCTCTTATCACTCTGCGCAAACAAGCAGATAGACTTATCATTGATCTTGTAGATTCAATCGCGGATTTTAGTGCTGTGCGAGAACTTTCATTTCCTGGTATAAGCTTTAAAAAATCCATTGCACAATATTTTTTGAGTATCCTTAATCACGGCACACATCACAGAGGGCAAATTGCTGCGATATTAGACATTATGAATGTACCAAATGATTTTGCCGGTATGTTAGGTATGTAATGTGGCTCTTACATTAAAGAGTCACATGATGCCCTCAAATTTTTTGTATTCCTTCTTTATGTTTCTTAATGTAACATAATATGTTTCCCTACCTTAAGGGAAAAACTCCTTTTTTCACACATTAGATTCAAAAAAAATCCTACATTTTAGTGAGAAATTGAATATAGTCACTAGTCTAATTTAAAACTTTTTGCTTACAATAAAAGGCAGGTTACGATTTGAAGTAATCTTAGATTGGGAAGCAAAGGAGAAAGTTACATGAGTGCTGGAAAAAA
>NZ_FZPO01000024.1 GCF_900198655.1 Helicobacter equorum
GGGTGTGATTGTAGCAGAAATTAGCATAAAATGCGTTTTTTGTGCAAAAATATGTGTGAATTGATTAATAATGTTTTTTAAAGGTAAAAGGTGGGATAATTACGCCTCTTTTAGCTATTTTATATGATCGCGTAGCTCAGTGGTAGAGCACTACCTTGACATGGTAGGGGTCGCTGGTTCAAGTCCAGTCGTGATCACCATGGCTTTGGTTTTGCAGTATTATTATTTGTTTGATTCTGGGGTAAGTGGCAAAACCTCTTTTGTTTGTATCGCGATAGGTATGTCTTTTCTGTGCTCCCACATATTTTGGCAATAATCACAGGCTTTAAAATAGTCTTGTGCATAAAATCTCCTAAAATCTGCTTTGCTTGTTTGTGAATCTAGCGTAATAAAATCTCCTTGAAATTCTTCTAATCCTTTTAACCTTGAGAGTGAGCTTGCTATGGGACATATAAAAATATGCCCTATAGCAGGATTTTGCTTAGCTTCAGAGAAGCTCATTGTATGCAGTGGTGCATTGCCATTGAATGATTTATATGTAAAGGATTGCTCCTGCCCCCCCCCCTCATTGCCTTTAGAGGCAAAACTTTCATTACTCATCACACTTACACATGGCATCATGCAAGATCGAAAATTTTTGATAATCCCTGCTGTGTCGCGATTGCGTTTATAGACTCTGCCTGGATCAAACCAAGTGCTTGCGCTGTCTTGCCAAAGAACATGATATCTAACATTATGTTCTTGGAGTTTTTGTATGATTTGAGGTGTTCGAAGCTTGATCTTTAGGTTAGGAGAGACAGAATAATCACTAATACTAACCCAACTTTTATATGACTGACTTAAAATACTTAGTAATTCATCATTTGGTATAATTGTGCCATTGGTAACGATATCAAAGCTTTTAACTTTTGGCTCTTTTTGGAGTGCTTGTGCTACTTTTGCAATGTCTTTAAAAAGTAATGGCTCTCCCCCAATAATACGCACATAAGTGATTGAATCTACGAGATTACAAATTGCTTGCAAGGATTCTAAAATTTTATCGAGGCTACAGGTATAGGCATTTTTGTTCTCAAAATATTGCATAAGATTATTACAAGATTCGCACCGCATCGTGCAACGCGTGGTTAATACAAGTTCAAAATATGGAATATCAACTTTGCCTAAAAGATATCGTAGACTCACATATGGTATGAATAACGCCTCCCTAAGAGGCATAGCTAAAACAAATGCAAGCAAGAATCTGTGTGCAAAAAAAAGTGGTAAGAGATAATATCTTTTTTCACCCTGTATGCGCTTTCTGTAGTTTGCTGTGGCGTAGGATTTGCGAATCTTTGCACGATAGGAATCTGATAGAATCATCTTAGAAACCATTTTTCTTGTTATAAGTGCCACAAGAAAACGCACCTTTTTCTCTGAAAGAAACCGCTTTTTATAATCGATATGAAAAAATTTTTGTGAGATATGTGTGGCATTTCTTTTGATATATCGTTGCCAAGTCATTGTATTCATAATTTATCCTTTAAGAAGATGTTTGAGTTTTCGCAAGAATGGATATAGTCCCGGGATATATGCCTTGGCATATTGACTTAATGTGATATTCAATGAACGCTTGAGATAAGGGTAGAGAATTTGTAGGTAAAACACATTTCTTTGTGCTACACGCCACCAATCTTTATCGTATGGATGTTTATTAAATATTGGCTTACCTTTTTTTGCCCAATTTACCTTTTCCCATGGCTTGTAGCCACCGCATAAATGGACTATCGCAGGATTTTTAAGCGCATCTTGGAATTCTTCGCGACTATATGTACATGGATACACGATTTGATGATTTTTTTCATAAGCTTCTTTTGCATTAAAATCTAGTCGCGAAGGATGGCGCCATATAAAATTCCACTTACAAGGTAGGATATGGATTTCCCCTTTAAATATAAAGTTGATAAAATCTTGATCTGGAAGTTGCATGTAGGTGAAGGTTTGTATATCTTCAAATGGTTTTGTTCTCCATTTAGCAAGATCGATAAGGAGTATACCGGAATTGCAGTATTCTTGTGCATCTACCAAACCATCTCGGACAATATCCACGCCTGCTATATTTATATCACGACTCGCTCCTATTGCTTTGTCGCCTATATCCATCATAAATAACTCTCGAATATCCTTAAGCACGAGTATGTCCGTATCCAAATACACACAGCGTGCAATATGAGAATCCAGCACATCGCCAATTTTTAGGCGAAAATAGGCAGTCCAATTTGGTCCAGATTCCCCCCAAGGGGCAAGATTTTCAAATTCTTTTTGACTTAATGGATGAAAAGCAATAGTGCAAGGATAAATAGCATTAAGTGTAGTTTCTAAAGATTGAAGTTTGTGTTTGGTCTTTTTTTGGAGTGTGTCATGCAAAAGATGAAAAGTAATAGGAAGATTTGGATATCTTGAAGTATTAATTTCATTTGTGGTTAAGGATTTTGTATCTATTTGTGGTTGTGGTTGCCCCCCCCCCTATTAAATGTCTTAGGAGATAGATTCTCAATAATGCTTTGCATGGCTACTGCTGCATATTTAACATAATTGTCATCACACCCAAAAACAATGTGATAACTCGTATCTAGAAAGTTTGTGCGCATAAAAAACCTTTAGGTAAATTTTGTGGCATTATAGCAAATTTATAATTTATATGTGTTTGTGAAATTCTAATTTTTTACTTAGCATAAGGGTATTGTCTGTGTATTTAGCATAGAGTATATATAAGGCATAGATTTCCCCATTGCCTAATCGTGCAAATGGAAAGCGCACATAATATGTATTTTGTTGTTCCTGCGTGGCGGTGGTAAAGTATGCGCGAATCTGCACACCTTTGATTGAGGCAATTTTTAGGGTATTTGTTGCAATTGTTACACTTACATTTGGATATTGTGTGGCTAGTTGTATGTGTAGCGTGTGTGGTTCACTTTTGCATATGAGTGCATATTGTGTTGCATCAAAGGCATAAAAACAATTTGCACTATGAATGTAGAAAGGTTGATATATGTGTGAATCTTGCGTTGCTTGTGGCGTAGATTCTGTATGGGGTTGCAAAACGCTTAGGCTTAATACATGTTGGCTATGTAAAAAGTCCTGTATCGCTTGGTGCATGTATTCCTCTGGTGTATGGATTTTGGTATCAAAATCTCATGAGCTTGATACTTTGAGTTAGGTTCTCCAAACCTTAGAGCTTGGAGATATGAGAATTATTGAAATTCTGGCTTAGGTGTTTTGGCAGTAGAATCTGGAAGCATAGGGTATTCTACCTTTGGTTTGCGTCCTGTAAGGGATTGTAGGAAACTTGCAATTTTTTTTGCTTCTGTGTCATCTATATCTATACCAAGTTGGATACTGCCCATTTCTTTGATAGCATCAGTGAGATTCCAAAACGCACCATTATGAAAATACGGAGCAGTTTGGGCGACATTGCGTAAAGTCGGAGCTTTCACTAATCCATCTTTATTTCCTTTAAACCCACCTAGTGAAGAGAATTGGTAATTTTTTACTACAGCAAATGGTTGCATACTACCGCCGAGATTTATACCGGTATGGCATGTCGCGCAACCTTTGTCCAAAAAGATTGCTAAACCTTCTTTTTGTTCTCTGCTAAGTGCGTTGTTATCGCCATTGAGAAAATCATCAAAAGGCGATGGGGTAATGAGTGTGCGTTCATACACGCCAATTGTTGAGGCAATAAGTTCAAAAGTGATCTTTGTACTTGCACCATAGGCTTTTTTGAATGCATCAACATATTCTGGAATAGAAGTGATACGCTCAACAATAAGATCTTTGGAAGCTGCCATTTCTACAGGATTTTGGATAGGTCCTTGTGCCTGATCAGCAAGATGTGCCGCGCGTCCATCCCAAAACTGAATCTCATTAAAGACACTATTATACACTGTTGGAGAGTTTAGGTGTTGTCCATTGGGTTGCCATTTATGACCAATAGCCGCAGGCACAAGATCCGCACCACCTAAGCCGAGATTATGGCAAGTGTTGCATGAGATGAGATTGCTTTTGGAGAGGCGAGGATCAAAATAAAGCATTTTGCCCAATTCTATTTTTTCTTTGGTGCTTTTGTTGCTTTTGGCATCAGGAGCAGTTTTTTCAATTAGGGCTTGGATTTGAGCTTGTGATTTTGGTATGGCTTGTATGCCATTATCTGTAGCCATTTTGCGTAGTGTTGTATCATTTGGTGTAGCAGCCAAAGCAATAACAATGCTTGCGAGACCTAAACTTAGTTTTTTCATAAAAACTCCTTAACTCTATATTATCCTAATCTTTCTAGCATAAGCAATTTTTATTTAGGATGTGTATTATTGGATAGCCTAGCTTAAGGGATTATAAAAATTGCAGGAAATTTAAGGTTCCATGAGTGCAATTTTGCTTATATCGATATGGCAATAGCCATTAGGGTTTTTGAGCAAATATTTTTGGTGATAAGATTCTGCGGGATAGAAATTTTGCAAGAGCATGACTTCTGTAACGACTTCTTTTGTGTAAAGTGGTGTGATGTATGTGGAGATGAATGTCCGAATCTGTGGCAAAATTTCTGCGTTGTTTGTGTAGATTCCATTGCGATATTGTGTGCCAAAATCATGTGCTTGATAATTGAGTGCCGTTGGATCAACCACGGCAAAAAATCGTCGCAATAGATTCTCTAAGCTTAGCGCCTTGGGGTCATAGATGACATATAGTGCCTCAACTGCATTAGTGCTATGTGAGCAGACTTGCTCATAGCTAGGATTTGGAATGAGTGAGTTCGCGTAGCCTACTTGCGTTTCACATATTCCATTGATGAGATCAAAATATCGTTGTAATCCCCAAAAACAGCCACCAGCTAGGTAAATTTCTTCTCGTGTCATTGTAATATCCTCTTTCCTCGATTGCCAGAAAAAATCTCTGTTTGCATACCACAAGTTCTTAATTCTTCAAGACTGCCACAAAAGGCTATTTTTTTGTTTTCAAGCAAAATAAATCTATCCACGCTATCTCGTATAGAATCTAAATCGTGGGTCACCATAATGATTGTGATATTGAGCATTTCTTTAAGTTGTATAATAAGTGTATCAAAATTTTGGGCACTTTTTGGATCAAGTCCGCTTGTGGGTTCATCAAGAAATAAAATATCAGGGCTTGTGATTAGGGCACGTGCTAAGGCTACACGTTTTTTCATACCGCCACTTAATGCGTATGGATATTTATAAATGTTTTGCAAGGGAAGACCCACGCGATCACACCAAAATGCTGCAATTTCATTGATACTTTTTTGTGGAAGATTTCCGCGTTGTACAAGGGGCATACCGACATTATCTAACACATTCATTGAGCTAAAAAGCGCCCCAAACTGAAACATAACACTACATTTATCTAAAATCATATGGCGCTTAGAATCTTCTAGCTCCCAAATATTGCATCCAAAGATTGTGATTGTGCCACTTAGAGGTTTTTGGAGATAGATCATATTGCGTAAAAGCGTAGATTTACCACTCCCACTCCCGCCTAATATACCAAAGACTTCGCGCTTGTGAATGCTAAAACTAATATCATCGTGTATCGTTACGCCTCGTGTGTATTGTGTAGTGAGATGGCTAACTTCGATAATTTCTGACATTTAGATTCCTAAAGCGGTGGTAAGAAATGAGAATATGGCATTTATCACGATAATCCAAAAGATTGCATTTACAACACTTAGGGTAGTTTGTTTGCCTAGAGATTCTGTATCACCTTGCACTTTTAATCCTCTAAAACACCCTACAAGTCCGATTGCTAAGCCAAAAAATGGTGCTTTGGCGATACCAACCCAAAAATTTGTAATTGCTACATATTCATAAAATCGCTCCCAATATTGTGTGAAGCTTATTCCAGCCTGTAAATTTGTGGCAAGCATTCCAGCAAGTAGACTTATGATATCCGAAAGAAATACTAATAAAGGCATTGTGATAACAAGAGCTAAGATTCTTGGTGTAACAAGAAAATCTATCACACTAAAGCCCATAGTTTTAAGCGCATCATTTTCTTCGTTTAGATTCATAACACCAATTTGCGCACTAAAGCTTGAGGCAGATCGTCCTGCAATAACAAGGGCTAGAATAAATGGTCCTAATTCGCGCAAACAAAGTTTTGCTATTATTTCTACACTCATGATTGGTACACCCATTTTATCTAGCTGTATCACGCCTTGCAGAGCAATAGCATAACTTACGATAAAGCTTGTAGTAAGCACTACAGGCAAAGATTTTAGTCCAGATTCTGAAATGTGGTAAAAAATGGAGGCGATTTTAAAGCGTCGTGGGTTTAGTAAGCTAAGCCCCAAGTAATACAATGCCATACCAAAAAAATGCAAAAAATCTAGTGCGTTTTGGACAAAATCCACCACCCATAACCCTATGCTACTAAAAAAAGCAAACAAAGGAGAGGCTTTGTGCGTGTCTTTGGGCAATGTGATAGAATGATTAAGCGTGGCAACAATTTCTTTGGTGTGATGGTTTAGGTGGGTAAATGTGTAGGTTTTGTGTTCTAAAAGTGAGAGTAGGTAGGCACAAAATGCAAAATCCACAATCGGCTGTGTGCTAAAATCAATTTCTATATGCTGTGCTTTTTGGAGGATTTTTTGGAGGGCGTGTAAGTCTTTTTTGGAAGTTGTATATAGCCACTCTCCACTAAGCATAATGCGTAGAGTAGGTGTGGATTGGAGGATTTGTATAGTATTCATGGGTATTTCTTTTGATACATGTCTGGATAAAATACCTTAAAGCGTTTGTGAAACCAAAACCAACTGCTTGGGCTAGATTCTATGACGCGTTGTGTTATGTGTGCTTGGGCTTGTGTAGCTTCTAGGATATCTTGAGACATATTGTGGGAATTGTTTGCCCTAATTGGTTCATAAAATCTCACTTTATAGCGTGAATAGTCTTTGTTTGGATTAATAAAGACTGGCACAATATTAACACCAAAACGGCGAGAAAGCACGGAGGCGATAGTCGTGTGTGTGGCTCTTTTGCCAAAAAATTCTACTTCGACGCCTTCGTGCAAACTTATATTTTGATCAACAAGGATTCCCACGAGAGCATTTTTTTGCGCATACATTTTAATGAGATGTTTAAACGCGCCTTTTTTATCTATCATACGCACACCATTGTTTTCACGGCGTTTGATAATCATATGGTTGATAGATTCAAATTGTGTAAGCCTCCCAAGGGATGCCATTTGACACATACGATAGCGTGGTGGCAAGATTGTAGCCATTGCCTCCCAATAGCCAAAGTGTGCCGATACAAGCACTGCTCCGCCATCTTTATTAATAGATTCTGTGATGTGGTATTCATCGACAAACTCAAAGCGTTTGGTGTATGTCTGTGGGTTAAGATAGACTACACGAATACTCTCTAATAACACAAAGGCAAAATTTTCATAACAACGGCGAATAATAGCGTGTTTTTCTTCATGGCTAAGTGTCTGCCCGTAGACAAACTCAAGGTTTGCATATGCATCGTTGTATCGGCGTTTATCAAGAATATAAAATATCCAAGCAAGTGCTTTTATATGCCACACAAAACATATATGTGGCATTTTGGCAAGATATAATCCTAAAGCACCACTTAGGAATTCAAGAAGCAAAATGGCAGGTTTTAACATACGATATCCTTGTATTGTATAGCAAGAAGTTGTAAGGCTTGTTGTGCAATATCGCTAGGTGCTATGTTGTTGATCGAAAAGTCTTGTTTGTCGTATGTGGGATTGTCGTTGCCGCTTAAGACAAGGTTATGTTCCCCTAAAAGCTGGAATCTTTTGGCTGGGGTATTGCCATAGAGTGTAATTGACGCCCTTTTTAAAGCCCATGCAAGATGTGTGATCCCTGTGTCTCCCCCAATGACAAGATCCATATGTGCCACAAGGGCTTTGACTTCATCAAGATTGAGGTGATTTAGTGGTGTGATGATGCGTGAATCTTGCAATGTATCTAGGGATTGCATAATCTGTGTAGGCTTATGGGTGTCGGTGTGTGTGAGGAGGAAAATCTGTGCCGATTGTAGGTGTTTGCATAGTATGCTGATGGCTTTGGCAAAAAGTATAGGATCATATGTTTTGGAGGACAAAGAAGATTCTAAAATGCATAATACGTAAGGCTTGCTTTGAAACTTAGCGCTAATATGTGCAAGGGCTTGTGGTGTGTAAGCAAAAGAATGATTTGTATGTGCGATCATATCATGAAGTGTGGGTTGTGATTGGTGTGTGATGTGCAAAAGTTCTTTGGCTTTGTGGAGAAGTAGCGCATTGCGTTTTAGGATATTTTCTTGATATGGGATATGCACACGATGTGTATAAAAAAGTGCACTTAGAGATTCTTTTGCTGATGTAAAGCCAAATCCTATAAAACTATGCTTGTGAATAAATGTTCCTATAAGTGCGGATTTTATAAGTCCTTGCATATCGATAAGCAGGTCAAAGGCTGGGAGTTTTCTAAGTGTTTTGATAAGGTGAAGTTTTTGGCGTAAGGTTTGGTGCTTTAATGTGATGACTTCTAATGAATCTATACAGGGCGAATGTTCTAAAATAGTGCTAAATCGTGAATCTACAAACCAAGTGAGGTGGATTTGGTAGCGTTGTTTGAGAGAGTGCACAAAATCTGCCAAAAATGCCCCACTCACAATACAATCACCCAAGGCTGAGAGGCGGATAATACCTATGCGTAGAGTTTGTACCATTTTGTGCCTTAGTGTATATGGATAGAGAGGTTTGAGATTGGCTTTTGTAAGCGAGATACATTTTCCTTAGCAAGATATAAAGAATGACTAGAGTGAGCATGCAAGGATGTGTGTTTATCGTTTTGTTCCAAGGTTAGGGTTATATGCGTACGCGTGTGTGGGGCTTTTGTAAGACATTGGGCTAATCCCAATATAAAGCTAAGCCACTGAATCTGTGAGAGTGGGGGCAGGGAATGTAGGGTCGGAGGGATTTTTGGAATTTTTTTATCGCTATATTCTATTAACAAAGCAATGAGTTCCCTCTGTGTGTGGGAAAATCCATATTCTAATCCATTGAGTAGGATATATGCACCATGGAGATTTGTTTGATAAAAATTTAAAATAGTGCCAATAGGGCTAAGATATGCCGCGATCCCAAGTATATGACGAAGTTCTGTAGGGCAATTATGTAGCGGAGAGAGTGTATCAAAAAGATCTAGTGCAAGGGATTTTAGTTGGTTTGCATATTTTGTTTGCAACAAAAACCGATCCTGTAAGCTTGCTACAGAAGGATTAAACCCATTAGGAAACTGATAGCATTGGTTGCGTAATAAATCTGCTAAAAACACGCCTTCTCGCACGCCTACACCACTTGTGATAACATTTTTAGCACCCAGATGCTCGACAATACTTGTAAAAATCAGCACGCCACTTGTGATGGTATCGATTCTATCTTGTGGAATATGGAGGTTTTGGAGTTTGTGTGCGGGCGAAGTAATAATTTTTTCAAAAAGTTTTTTGTGCTCTTTAGGACTAAATTCATAGCCATGGATTCTATTAAGTGGATATTGTGTGTGTTTAATGAGCATTTTTGCCACTGCCCTAATTGTCCCACCTATGCCAAATACAGTATCATGCTGGTAGTGTTTTGGGATTTTGGCAAGCTCTTGAATGATATAAGCTCTTGCACTCTCAATGTCATTACGCGTATCAAAAAATAATTCTTTGATACGAATCGTGCCTATATTCAGAGAGATAAGGTCGATAATTTTACCATTTTGGATAAGTGCGCATTCTGTGCTACCACCGCCGATGTCAATGGTAATACCATCTTTTTTATGTACTAAATTTGCACAAGCCACACCTCCATAAAACGCCTCTTTTTGTCCGTCTATGATTTTGATATGGAGATTGCATTCTTTTTTGACACGCGTGAGGAATTCTTTGGCATTTGGGGCATCGCGTATCGCGGAAGTTGCTACGCAAAAAAGCTTAGTAGTTTTATAGCTTTTGGCTATATTCAAAAATTCTTTGAGCGCAAAAAGTGCGCGCTGCATAGGAATCTCTTGAAGCATACCACCGTTTTCATAGCAACCTTCAGAGATTCGCACCTTAGATTTTATTTCGTGGATTAAATGAAATCCAAAGCGACTAGTTTTGCGAAAGATTGCCATCCTCGCAGAGTTAGAACCAATGTCGATGACGCTGGTAACCTTGGCCATTATTCTGACCTTTTGAGTTGCTCGGACTTATAACGGAGTTCTTCAATATTTTCTATGTTATCAGGATCTGGGACTATCGCATCTACTGGACATACTGGGATACAATTTGGCTCATCATAATACCCTATGCATTCTGTGCAACGATCAGGATCTATGACATAAAATGGATCATCTGCATCAATTGCTTCATTTGGGCATTCTTCCCTACACGCATCACAAGCAATGCATTCATCATTAATCATTAAAGCCATTTTTTCTCCTTAAAAAGTGTAAAGAGTGTTTTTAACTAAAAGCCTGTTAATTTTTCCTTAAAATGCCAAAAAAGACAAGTTTATGCAAGGTTTAGTTACAATAAGAATACAATTTAGACGAAGGGCTAGTGATGTTACGATGCGGAGTCGTGGGATATGGATATTGGGGTGTGAATGTTGCGCGCACGCTTAGTGAGCTTAATGGCTTGGAACTATATGCGTTGTGCGAGATAGAATCTGAGCGCGCACACAATGCTCTAGAAGTTTTTCCATCTTTACGAATATATCAAGATTTTGAAGATTTTTTAGGCGATGAAAACATTGAGTGTGTGTTTATCATTACCCCACCACACACACATTTTGCCCTTGCAAAACAAGCTATAGAATCTAAAAAGCATCTTTTTGTTGAGAAGCCACTTTGTATGAATTATGCAGATTCACAAAGGCTTTATGATTTAGCACACAAGCACAATGTTGTGCTTTTTTGCGATCATATATTTTTGCATGCGCCAGCAGTGCAATATCTCAAAACACATATTCATGAGTTTGGTAACATTGTTTCAATTACCGCGCGACGCATTAATTTAGGTTTGTTTCAGAGTGCTACTGATGTCGTATGGGATCTTGCAATCCATGATTTGAGTATCATTGATTATCTTGTGGGGCTTGATGTAAAGCGTGTGAGTGTTTTTAAGCAAAAATATTTACATTATCCAAATGATGCTTTTGCGGTGCTTAACCTTGAACTTAACGATGGTATTGTCGCAATGATTAATGTCTCGTGGCTTTCGCCTATTAAGGTTCGCGAGATGAGCATTGGCGGAAGTAAGCAAACTGCAATCTATGATGAAACACGCGTAGATAAGCTTAGAATCTATACAAGCGGTGTGGTGCTTGAAGAGAATCTACAAACCGATACCTTGCACCAAGCGATGGTAAAATATCGTTTAGGCGAGGTGCAAACACCACATCTTTCTAGGGAATTAGCCTTACACAGAAGTATCAAAGCATTTGCACATTTGGTGTATGCAAAGAGTTATATGATACAACAAGCAAGTGATATAACTTCTTGTTGCACGGATATAAGCACAAGTGAATCTATGATGCCATCATGGGGAGAAGCAGAATATCGCGATCATACACTGCGTGTTATGGCTGTGTTGGAGCGTTTGGAGTGTGCGTATTAGGTTGTGTGTCGTGTGTTTTGTGCAAAAGTTTGTTTAATCCATTGCTATTGTGGCAGTCGATGTAGAGTGTGTAATCAAAAGGTGGAGTGGGCGTAAAATCATCAAAGATAAGTTGAAATCCATCGCTTTGATTTGGTTGGAGTTGCAGAGGAATGGTTTGCTTATAATGCTTTTTTGGATACACGCGACTAAGAGGTTTTAAAAACCCATCGTGTAAAATATCCACGCTAACTTCGCATGTAATAAATGGCGCAAAGCCTGTGTTTGTAACTTTGGCTTGGAGAAAAAACGCGTTGATATATTCAAGGCGTTTGCTTTGCAAGATGTGTATGTCTGTTTTGTAAAGAAAGTGTTGCATACAAAATTGCAACAAAAATGGCGCACTCACAAAGAGCATAAAACTGAGAAAAAAGAAAAATTTTGAGAAAAATCTGCGTCCTCTTAGTAATAATCCGAGCATAAAAAAAAGAACAAAAATAATAAACAATGCACCCATAAGTCCAATTTCATAAAATGCAAAGGTATCAAAAAAATTTTGTATAAGTGTTATGTAATCTTGCATGATTTAGCTTTGGCGAGAGTTTTTCTCCTCTATCCCGCTTATTCCTTCTCTTCTTTGGAGTTCTTGATAGATTCTATCAGGACTAATGCCATAGAGCCCAAGCCCAACGAGCGTGTGATAGATTAAGTCACTGCATTCATAAATAATCTCTTCTTCCTTAGCGTCTTTGAGTGCAAAAGTGAATTCCCCAGCTTCTTCAATGATTTTTTTACAAATGGTGTTGATTCCTTTGGCATACAATGAGGCAGTATAAGAGGTTTTTGGGTTATCTCCACGTTTTTGCAAAATGGTGTGATATAGTGAATCAATAATCCCATAAAGCTTTGTCGTATCTATGATCGGTGTGTGTTCTTGCAAGTCTGTAGAATCTAGTGAATTTAAGGTTGTAAAAAAGCAACTTTTTGCTCCCGTATGACACGCCACACCCACTTGCCGTACCATAAAAAGCAAGGTATCGCGATCACAATCAAGCTTTATAGATTCTATATGTTGGTAATGTCCGCTTTGTTCTCCCTTTTCCCAAATACGTTGTTTGGATCGTGAGAAATAATGTGCTATTTTGCTTGTAAGACTTAGACTTAATGATTCTTGGTTGCTATAGGCTAACATTAAAACAGATTGATCATCTATACTTTGGACAATCGTAGGAATTAGGGGCGATTTTTTCCAATCAATGGCATTAAGAATTTGTGAGAGTGAGGCGCTATGAACTTGGTTTAGATTTTTGGAATCTTGTGGGGTATTTGTTATGGGTTGCAAACTCTGCGTAGTGGGTTTCATCTATTGTGCGCCCACTGTGCTTTGTCGTTTGCTTTTAGAATCCACCCAAATATTTGGCACAGAACCACCTGGTGCTAGAAAAATTTGTGCATTCGTATTTTCTTTGAGTGCTTCGTTAAATTTACCTTGGACTTCGATTTGTCGCAAATCTAAAAGGCGTTGGCTTAGGCTATCGGCAATAAGTTTGTTAGCTTGAGATTGTGCTTTGGCTTCGATTGTGATTGCATCTGCCACACCTTGTGCTTTTACACGATTTGCATCCGCCTCACCTTTGGCAAGTGCAGCTACTTTCTCGGCTTCTTGCTTTGCTCTATCGACTTCATATCGTACTCTTTCGGCTTCTTGTCTCGCGACTTGGACTTGCTCAATTTGAGCCTTGATTTTTTCTGGCAACACAATTTCGCGTAGCTGCACAGAAGTAAGGGTTACAGGGTCATTTTTAAACTTACGAATCTCCGTTTCCATATTGATGGCAATTTCTTTGGCAATATCATCACGCTTGGTTGGCAATTCTTCTGCCGGATAGCGCCCTACGACACTTCGCACTACATCACGCACGACAGGGTTGATGATCTTTTGCTCCCATGAGATTCCATACACGGCGATAGTTAGTGGAGCATTAACATCATTTAGCTGATATTGGACAGTAAGTTCGATAGAAACCGTAAGTCCTCTTGAATCTAGCACGCTAATAGCATCGTTTCTAAAAATACCTTGGTTTTTGGCTATGGCACCCATATCTTCTGTGCGTGAAAAGTTTATTGTTCGCACACGCGTATCAACAATAATCACTTCTTGAAAAAATGGGATAAAAAAATGCAAACCAGGTTGTAGTGGTGTAGGTTCATATTTACCTGTAGTCACTTTGATCCCAACTTCACCGGAATTAATAATAACAAATGGGCGTTCAATGATAAGGATTAAGACAATGGCTACTAAGATAAGCAGAATGGTGAGTTTTTTGCCACTAGGTAAAAAATTACCAATATTGTCAAAATTATTTCCACCACTAAAAGGCGGTTTATTGTTATTATCGTTGCGTTTTGGTTCAGGGCGCTTGTTCTCATTCATTTGTGCGCGTTTGTTTTTGAGGTGTTCGTTAAGATCAATTGGCATAAGAATCCTTTTTAGATAAATGTGAGATATTTTCTGTATTTTTGACTTTTGCCTTGTACGATAGCAAAAAATTCCTCTTGGAGTCTCTTGGTGATAGGACCAGCTTTACCCTCACCAATTACGCGCCAATCTAACTCTCGAATAGGTGTAATTTCTGCAGCTGTTCCAGTAAAAAACGCTTCATTAGCAATATACACTTCATCGCGAGAGATTCTGCGTCGTTGTAGTGGAATGCCAAGATCTTTAGCAAGTTCCACAACGGTGGCTTGTGTGATAGATTCTAGACTATTGTCATGTGGAGGAGTGATGAGCACACCATCACGCACGATAAAAAAGCACTCGCCGCTTCCTTCGGCTATGAATCCATTATCATCAAGGAGTAATGCTTCCTCGCACCCTGCGCTTATGGCTTCATATTTTGCCATTTGAGAATTAAGGTAGCCACCAGCAGATTTTGCTTTACCCATATGAGATTTTGTAGAGCTACGCGTAAAGGAGCTTGTTTTGACCTTGATACCATATTTGAGTGCATCATCACCCAAATACGCACCCCATTCCCAAGCAGCAATAGCGACATTTACCGGCGCGTGGACATGATAAAGTCCCATGACGCCATAGCCTAAATAGATAAGTGGTCGGATATATACATTAGCTTTGTAGTCATCTTTATTAGCACGCAAAAGCTCAATTTGCGCATTTTCAAGTTCTGTTTGTGTATAAGGGCTTTTGATGCACACAATCTTTGCTGAATCTAGAAGACGTCTTGTGTGATCTTGCAAACGAAAAATTGCTAAACCTTCTGGCGTCATGTAAGCCCTTGTGCCTTCAAACACAGCATTTCCATAATGCAGAGTGTGTGTTAGGATATGTGTAGTAGCTTCTGCCCAAGGGATTAGCTTACCATCTTTCCAAATATATTGCGCTTCTTTTAGCATCATAAGCTCCTAAGTTTGAAATCAAATCACTATAGCATTTAGATACAAATGCTAAGGAATGTGCCCAATGTTACACACAGAATCCAAAAATCCAAAAGATAAGTAATCTTATCGTTTAGAGAATTGTGGTGATCTTCTTGCCTTTTTCTTACCATATTTTTTACGTTCTACCACTCTAGAATCTCTAGTGAGCAAACCTTTTGGCTTCAAAATCGCACGGAATGCAATGTCATAACTGTTAAGTGCCTTTGAGATACCATGTCGCAATGCTTCAGCTTGTGCAGAATACCCACCACCTAGAGTGTGAGCGATAATATCTACAGATTTTTCTTGTTTTGTCAAGATAAGTGGTTGCATAACTTTCATTTTGATTGCTTCGTGCCCACCAAGCCAATCATTAAGGCTTTGTCCATTGATAGTAAGCTTGCCACTACCATTTTGTAGCCATACTTTTGCGACTGCTGTTTTTCTTTTTCCTGTTGCATATACCTTTGCCATGATTATTTTCCTTTAGCTACTTTGGTTGATTTGCTAACTTGAGCGTTATGAGGGTGCTCACTGCCTTTGTAGATCTTGAGTTTTTTTAACATCGCTCTACCAAGTTTTGTTTTTGGGAGCATACCACGCACCGCAAGGTGAAAAAGTTTTTCTGGAGATTTTTGTAGCATTTCTTCAAGTGTTTTGCTTTTTGTGCTACCAAAATAGCCAGAATGTGTGAAATATTCTTTATCCTTGAGCTTCATACCAGTAAATTTTACCTCTGTGGCATTGATGATCACAACAAAATCACCACAATCAACATTTGGCGTGAAACAAGGTTTATGTTTCCCTCGGAGAAGTGTGGCTGCTTGTGTGATAAGACGACCAAAGACTTGATCCTTTGCATCAAGCACAACCCATTGACGATTGATATCATCTCGTGCTGCTATTTTTGTAAGTTCCATAGTAGAGTCCTTGCTAACTTAAGTGTTTTAGAGGTATTATTATAAGAGCTTTATAATTAAATATAACTTAAATTAATGTATTTATAAGCTTAAATATCATGAAGCAATATGGTAGCAAATAGTATATATTATTTAATATAGTTTTAAGCTCTCTGGCTTTGTGTTATAATGTTTTTGTTTTATTAAGATTTTAAGAAAAGCTTGTGGTTCTTAAAAGAAGATTCCATAAATCATAACCTTTGGATACTATAAAAAGGGACTTTATGTAAGGACTTCCTTGAAAGAATCTAGCTTCATCAAGATTAAGGAGGTGGAGACAAACGATTTTAGTTGAATATGCCTTTTGTTTTAATTTTGCTGAAATTATAGCTTTGTTTAGAGGAGGAAATATGCAAACAAATGTAAGCCGTCGTAGTTTTATAAAAAGCGCAGCAATTGCTTCAGCTGCTTCCGCTGCTGGATTGGGTGTGCCAAGCACATTGTTAGCAGAATCTAACACCGCTCAAAAATCTTGGAAATGGGACAAGGCGGTATGTAGATTCTGTGGAACTGGGTGTGGGATCATGGTTGCTACCAAAGATGGGCAGATTGTTGCTGTCAAGGGAGATCCAGAAGCACCTGTCAATAGAGGTATAAACTGCATTAAAGGATATTTTTGTGCCAAGATTATGTATGGGCAAGATCGTCTTACGCAGCCTCTTTTGCGCGTAAATGCAAAAGGTGAATTTGATAAAAAAGGAAAGTTTGCTCCAGTAAGTTGGAAACGAGCTTTTGATGAAATGGAAAAGCAATTTAGAAAGGCGTATGAGGAGATCGGACCAACAGGTGTGGCTATTTTGGGTAGTGGGCAATACACTGTGCAAGAGGGTTATGCCTCTGTTAAGTTGATGAAAGCAGGTTTTAGATCCAATAATATTGACCCTAACGCAAGACATTGTATGGCAAGTGCAGTGGTAGGATTTATGCAAACTTTTGGTGTAGATGAGCCATCGGGTTGTTATGATGATATTGAGCTTACTGATACAATTGTAACTTGGGGCGCAAATATGGCAGAAATGCACCCTATTTTGTGGAGTCGCGTAACAGATCGTAAGCTCTCAAACCCTAATAAAGTAAGGATTATCAATCTCTCTACTTTTACAAATAGGACTTCAGATATTGCAGATATCGAGATTATTTTTAAGCCACAAACCGATCTAGCGATTTGGAATTTCATCGCGCGTGAGATTGTGTATAACAAACCAGAATCTATTGACAAGGAATTTGTCAAAAATTACTGCACCTTTAGCACAGGATATGTGAATATTGGTTATGGTATGCGTGATAATCCTAATCACAAAAGCTTTTCCTCTCAAGAAAAGGAAATTGTAGCCAAACAAGTGAGTAAAGTGCTTAGCGACAATGAGGGCATTACACTACAATATCTAGGACTTAAAGCCGGTGATACGCTCACAAACGATAAAGCAAAAGAAGCCGATATACATTGGGAAATTGGTTTTGATGATTTCAAAAAAGCTCTAGATCCTTATACACTTGATTTTGTAGCCCAGCTTGCTAAGGGTGATGAATCTGAAAGCCTTGATTCGTTTAAAGCAAAACTCCAACAGCTTGCAGATTATTACACACAACAAGATAGAAAGGTAGTAAGTTTTTGGACTATGGGCTTTAACCAACATCAAAGAGGCACTTGGGTGAATGAGCAAAGCTATATGGTGCATATGTTGCTTGGCAAACAAGCTAAGCCCGGTAGTGGTGCATTTTCACTCACAGGACAACCTAGTGCATGTGGAACGGCGCGTGAAGTAGGGACATTCTCTCATAGATTACCTGCGGATATGGTCGTAGCAAATCCAAAGCACCGAGAGATGTCTGAAAAAATATGGAATCTTCCTGCGGGGACGCTTAATGGTAAGCCAGGCTATCCATTCTTGGATGTTATGCGAGCGCTAGAGGATCAAAAAGTAAAATGGGTGTGGGTGCAAGTCAATAACCCGTGGCAAAACACTGCAAATGCTAATCACTGGATTAAAGCAGCACGAGAGCTTGATAACTTTATTGTTGTGAGTGATAGTTATCCGGGTATTAGTGCTAAAGTCGCTGATCTCATTTTGCCTTCGGCAATGATTTATGAAAAATGGGGTGCTTATGGTAACGCCGAGAGACGCACACAGCATTGGAAACAACAAGTGTTGCCACAAGGTAATGCAATGAGTGATACTTGGCAGGTGTTGGAGTTTTCAAAACGCTTCAAACTTAAAGAAGTGTGGGGTAAAGAATATGAGGATTTGGGGCTTAAGAATGTATTGCCAGAAGTGCAAGCATTGGGGTATAGTGAAGATTCTACACTTTTTGATGTGCTATTTGCTAATACTAGAGCCAAAAAGTTTAGCAGCAAAGATTCTATGCTTACAAATGGGCTTAATTCTGAAGTCTTTGGAGATAGCCGAAATGTCGTTGGTAGCGATGATAAGGTTTTTGCAGGCTATGATTTCTTTGTGCAAAAATATTTGTGGGAAGAATACAGACTCTTTGGTCTTGGACATGGGCACGATTTAGCAGAATTTGATGTGTATCATAAGGTGCGTGGATTGCGTTGGCCTGTGGTTGATGGCAAAGAAACACAATGGCGTTTCAATGCCAAATACGATCCATATGCCCGTAAATATGGTAATGGCAAGGACTTTGCGTTTTATGGTAATAAGGAAGCCTCGCTTTTTCAAGGTGATTTGAGCAAGCCCGGTAGTGAGAAAAAACCTATCACAAATAGGGCAAAAATATTTTTCCGTCCGTATATGGATCCTTGCGAAATGCCAGATAAAGAATATCCTATGTGGCTCTCAACTGGTAGGGTGCTTGAGCATTGGCATAGTGGGACTATGACTATGAGGGTGCCGGAGTTGTTCCGTGCTGTGCCTGAAGCGCTTTGCTATATGAATGAAGATGACACCAAGGATAAGGGTTTTAAGGCAGGTGATCATGTGTGGGTAGAATCTCGTAGAGGCAAAGTAAAAGCACGCGTGGATATAAATGGTAGAAACAGACCGCCAAAAGGCTTGGTGTATGTGCCTTGGTTTGATGAAAATGTTTTTATCAATAAGGTGTGTCTTGATGCTACTTGCCCACTTTCTAAGCAAACAGATTTTAAAAAGTGTGCTGTGAAGGTGTATAAGGCGTAGTCTTATGGATTTGCAACGTAGAAAGGCTGTGGGTTCTATTTTACAGACAATGGGGCTTGTGGCTATGGGTGGCTTGGTGTGGAGTGCATATGTCTTTGAATCTAAGGCGAATCCTTTGGGATTTTATCCACCTGGTGCGCGTGATAACTTTGTAAGTACATGTATAAAATGTGGGCTTTGCGTGGAGGCTTGTCCGTATTATACGCTTAAGCTTTCTCAAGAGGGTTTGAAAGGCTTGCCAATTTTTGTGCCGCGTGAGATTCCATGTTTTATGTGTGCGGATATTCCTTGTGTGAGGGCATGTCCTACAGAAGCGCTTGATAAGAATCTTGTCAGCACAAATGGCGCACTTGATATTACAAAGGCACGCATGGGCGTAGCGGTGGTTGATACACTAAATTGCATTGCATATGCTGGGATTCAGTGCGATGCATGTTATCGCGCATGTCCTTTGATAGATAAGGCAATTTATCTTGAATATAAGGCTAATGAACGCACAGGTAAGCATTCTATGATTTTGCCTATGGTGGCAAATGATGTATGCACAGGATGTGGGAAATGTGAGAAAGCCTGTGTGACAGCCATTGCATCTATTCGGGTTTTGCCTAGAGATTCTGTGTTAGGAAAAATGGGAACAAACTATATTAAAGGTTGGGAGGAGAGTGATGAAATGCGCTTAGAATCTGCACCGACTAAAAAGCCCCAAAATAGCAAAAAGCAAAATCTTGATTATCTCAATGGAGAACTATAATGTGGTTGAAAAAACATAGATTTTTGCTATTGCGTAGATTCACACAAATAGGAATCTTGAACTTGTTTTTTGTGGCAAATTGCTCATTTGTCTTTATCGATGGCACCAAACATTTTGTAATACAGGGGGATCTTAGCGCATTTGAGAGTGGTGAGAGAAATCTTGCTATAGCGCACAACAAGCACGATATGTTACCCTTTGGGATTTTAGAGGGGAATTTGAGTGGATCAAAAATTTTAGAAACTATCCCCATGAGTGATCCTTTGGCATTTTTACAAATCTTTTTAGCTGGTGGAGCTATTAGTATGGATTTGTTGTTTGGTGTGCTTGTGGTGATGTTGGTGTATGGATTGTTTTTGGGTCGTGGATATTGTGCGTTCGTCTGTCCTATCAATATGGTAAGTGATTTAGCAAACTTTTTGCGCACAAAACTACACATCGAAAATATAAGATTTTTGGCAATTTCACGCAAGGCAAAATTTGGAATTTTGTTTTTAAGTCTTTTACTTTCTCTTGTCTTTGGGGTCTTGGCATGGGAGAGTATTAGTCCTATTTCTATGTTGCATCGCGGTGTTGTGTTTGGTATGGGTGTAGGATTTTTTGGGGTTTTGGGTGTATTTTTGTTTGATTTGTTTGTTCTAAAAAATGGCTTTTGTGGACATATATGCCCTCTAGGTGCAGTGTATGGACTAATTGGATCAAAGGCTATGTTGAGAATTAGGCATAATGTGCAAAATTGCACCAAATGTATGGATTGTGTAAGAATCTGTCCAGAAAATCAAGTCTTGCGTATGGTTGGCAAATATAGTGCACCGGTATCTGATATGGCGTGTATCAAATGCGGTCGTTGTGTTGAAGTATGCAACGATAATGCACTAGGTTTTAGTATTTTAGATTATCAAAAAGGAGAGAAAAAATGAAAACAGCGTTGGTATACAAAGCAATAGCAGTGGCTTTTGGCATAAGTATGTTGTTTGTGGGTTGTGGTGAAAGTAAGGGCGATAAGCAAACAACGGGTATTGATGAGACACAGATAGGATTGCGTACAGCACCACTTGAAAGCGAAAGTGTGAATCTTGTCGATTATACATTTGGCACCAAAGTAGCCGGAGAGAGCGAGAAAATTGAGCGATCTTTTGAAAATGCACCACCTCTTATTCCGCATGATATAGAGGGTATGCTTCCTATCACACAACAAGATAACACATGTCTTGGTTGCCATGATAGAGAAATAGCTGAAGGTGTAGGTGCTACTCCGGTGCCAACATCTCATATCTATGATTTGCGTACAATGAAGCAAGTAGAGAGTGGTGTAGCTGATGCGCGTTATAATTGCACACAATGTCATGTACCACAAGCACAAACAAAACCTTTGGTGGAAAACACTTTTAGTCCAGAATTTAGTAGTGAGTCTCAAAAACACCAATCAAATTTACTTGATGTGTTAAATCAGGGAGTGAAATAGATTTCGTGAAGTTGCTAAGATATGTCCTCATAGTGTGCGTTATGTGCGTGAGTATATATGCCAAAGTGTCGCCCTCACGCATTGTAGATACACACACAGAGATAACTTCCATGCAACAAAGCAATGGGAAATTGTATGTTTGCACTTCACAAGGCGAGGTGCAAGTGTATGCGCTTGATACTTTGAAGTTCTTACAACGCATAAATATACCTAGCTATACAGATTTGTTTGGTTTTGTATTTCGCCCAAAGGTGTTTAACACCGATGTCAATATTAATGGAGAGATTCTTATCGTTGCAGCAGGGGTGAATGGAAGTCGGAGTCTGTATATATATGCCAATGAGAATCTACAGGTTTTGTTGGATGGTATGAGTATTGCCAAGGCATTATGGATTACTCAAACTCAAGTGCTTGTGGCACTCATGAGTCATGAGGTTTTGCTTTTTGACACACAGCAAAAAAAGATTATCTATCAAACGCAAGTTACGCAGGCAAGTTTTAGTGATATGGTGTATAATGCACATGATCATGTCGTATATACCACTGGAGAATCTGGCGTAGTGTATGCGATAGATCCAAGTAATGGCAAGATTTTAGGGCATTATGATATGATTAACAAGGATAAAATTTTTGCCCTTAGTTTTGGAGGGGATAGCCTTGTGGGTGCTGGACAAGACAAGCGACTTAGTATTTATAGATTCCAAAATGGTAGTAAGCTATTAGATTCTGCAATGGTGCGATCAGAATTTTTGATTTATGTTACAGGAATAGATACAAGGGGCGAATATATCGGTTATATGAGTGATGAAAATGGCAGTGTGCAGATCCTGCGTGCCAAAGATAAAAAGCCTCTTGTGTTATTAGAGGGTATTTCTGGGGTTGTAAATAGCATTATCTTTTATGGAGCAAATGTATTTGTGAGTTGTGATGATAACAAGATTTATGTGTTTAATTTACAAGGAGTATTATGAATATTTCAAGCATAATAGTGCGTGCAAATCGCGATGACTGGGAGAATCTATTACAAGAAGTTGGCAAAATTGCATATAGTGAAGTAGCGCTAGAGGACAAAGAAAAGGGAGTTATCATCGTAACCATAGAGGCTCCTGATACAAACTCAGACATACAATCGTTAAAGCAAATAAGTGCTTTAAAGGGGGTGCTTAGCGCGGATATGCACCTAAGCTATACGCAGGATTTAGAGGAATGCAAACTCGATATTAATGAAATTGCTGAACTCATTGACACAAAGCCTATTGCTGAAGTGAGATATTCTGGAGATGTCAATAATCTTTTGAAATAATTATTTATGTGCGAGAGTATGCGTGGTGCTATCTATGGAATAGAAAAATTTCGCAAGGAGCTTATGTAGTGTCGTGAATTCCTTATCGCTAAGGGTGTGTAGTAATTCTCTTTCGTGCTGAAGCGTTGCAGAAAAGATTTTTTTAGCTTGTTTTTTGCCTTCTGGAGTGATTATTATGAGATTTTCTTTGCGATTAGTGGGGTTTTTTTGTCTTTGTAATAATCCCCTTTGTTCGAGATCATCAATGAAAAATCGAGTTGTATTTTTGTCAATTTCCATGATGTTGGCAATTTCTGTTTGGGAAAGTTGGGTATCCATCGCAATAAAAAGTATACCCACCTCTCTGCCATCAGTAAAACCAAATTGTGTTAAAACCATTTCTCTAAAATGAGTTTTTGCAGTATATACAAGTTTTTGACAAAGAAAAAAGATTGATTCCTCAAACATTCAATAAGCCCTTTTTATGATAGTAAAACAAAATTTTAGTATAAAAATATTATTTTACTATAAATTATGTAATGGAAATTAAGATATGAGAGTCTGGCTCTTGTGTCGTGTGACTAGTATTATGGTATCTTGAGGTTTTGTGCAAGTTTTTGGATGCGTTCATTGAGCTCATCAAAATCTTTTGCGCCATCAAGGTAGGTAAAAAACTCATTTTTTAGAATCTGCAGATTTTTAAACGTATCTATGGCTTTTTGCCCTTCTTGTGTAATTTGTGTGCCACTATCTTTGCCTCCACCCGCATTTGAAATGACTAGGGGATTTGGTGCGGAGAGTTTGTTGGCTATGTCTATACTATCCCATGCTGCCTTATAGCTCATTTTCATTTGCTTTGCAGCTTTGGCTATCGAACCACTGGCTTTGATACGCTCAAGTAATTCGATTCTGCCAACTCCTAGATAATTTTTAGAATCTTTTGTGATCCAAAATCGAGAATCTATCTTCATACCCAACCTTCCGCACTAATTTTTAGTATAACACCACATACACCACGCGTGGTCCATGCACACCAAACACCGTTTGTAACTCAATATCAGCAGTGCGCGAAGGACCTGCAACAAAGATAATGTTTGTTGGTAAAATCTCGCTTCCGCTGCGATTTTTCTCATATGTCTTGATACATTCAATACCGGCATAGAGATTCTCTACTATATGATCTTTTTTGAGTAGATAAATGCAATTATTAGTGATAAGTGAAGAAAGTCTAGGGGCTTGTGGATTAGCGCTTAGTCCTACAATGCCTAGATTTGCCACACCACATCGTGCTTCCACGATAGAAGTATCAATTCCAAATAATTCCCCACGCATAGAATCTACGCTTTGTGTGTATGGGATAAATTTGGCTTCCATACCCTTAAAGTCTAATGACACATCAGTGTTATACAGCACTTCTTTAGCCTTGACTTCTCCAAGGGTTTCTGCGATTGTAGATTCTAGAGTATCCAGACTAGATTCACGCACGATAGCCTTATTATTGCTTTGATTAAGCTTGTATTCTTCTAAAAGTTCCTTATGCGTGTAATTCATAGGGTTAGCATACTGCACCTTTGGGCTTGGGATATGTGTATTATTTTTAAGAGAATCTCGCACACGCCCTAAGATATCTGCCTTACTCATAGATTACTCCTTGCATTTGAGATACTTTTTTGTGAAGATTGCCATTGATTTTTGGGAATTCACGATACTTCACCCAATTTTTTAGCAATGGCACAAAAGGTGCAAATACCTTGCCAAGTGGTGCAAAGATATTTGCCATAGTAAGCACAAATCGCCATTTATTAGGGCTTGTCGCTAAAGTAGCAAATTGACTCATTGCTTTGATTTCAACGGGATTTTGTGTGCTTGAATCTGTGCCTACCACACTTTTTCGCCCTTGCCCTACGCGCTCACTTCGCAAATCTCTAATAAGTTCTGCAAGAGGGATTTTCACAGGGCATACTTCAGAGCATCGCCCACATAATGAGCATAAATCTAGCATAGGACTAAATTTATTTAAGCCAAAAAGTTGAGGTGAAATCACCTCACCAATAGGACCAGGATAGGTGCTAAGATAAGCGTGTCCGCCGATTTTATCATATACAGGGCAGTGATTAAGGCAAGTGCCACATCGAATACAACTTAGTGCGCGGTAATAATGCGAATCGCTAAGCATTTGTGAGCGATTGTTATCAAGCAAAATAATATGCACTTCTTGTGGTCCATCAAGTTCGCCTTTTTTGCGAGGGGAAGTGATGATATTGTTATAACAAGTTACTGCCGCACCTGTAGCAGAAGGAATAAGCAAAGCATTAAGCGTAGAGGCATCTTCAAAGCTTTCAATCACTTTTTCAATCCCACAAAACGCAATATGAATATCACAAGCCGTGGTGCTCATACGCCCATTTCCCTCATTTTCTAAAAGCCAAATTGCCCCCTCATTGGCGATGGCAAAATTCACACCGCTAAGTCCGAGTTTAAATTCTTGAAATTCTCTGCGTAAATGTGCGCGCGCAATTTCATTGAGCTTTTCAGGTTCAGATTCAAGCGGAGCACCGAGTTTTTGATGAAAAATTTCACCAATTTGATAGCGATTTTTGTGGATAGCAGGTGCGACGATATGCACAGGTGGTTCGTCAATGAGTTGAATAATAATCTCACCCAAATCCGTCTCAATAGGTTCTAATCCTTTGGCTTTGAGAAAAGCATTGAGGTGCGTTTCTTCACTCGCCATAGACTTACCTTTAAGAATCTTAGTGATATGATTTTTTTGCATGACCTCAAGCACGATATTATTGGCTTCCTCACTATTTTTTGCCCAATGCACGATAAAGCCATTTTTACGCGCATTAGATTCAAAAGTTTCTAGCAATAAATCAAGCTTGGAGAGATTTTTTTGTTTAATCTCTTTACCTTTTTCTCGCAATGCTTCCCAATCCAAAAAACGCGTAGAAATAAGCTTTTTGCGATTGCTTTTTAGTGTATCCATAACATTTAGAAGGTTTTTGCGTAATTGTGCATCTTCAAGTTTGGTATGTATCACATCGTGGTATTGTTGTTTGATACTTGCACCCATTCTCGTCTCCTTATAGTCCGATTCGTTTTGCAAGGAAGTCATATAAATGCATTGGTTTGATATCTACGCCTTGCTTTTTCATCGCACCAGAAATATTGAGCAAACACCCAGAATCTGCACTCAAAAGATATTCTACACCCCTTGATGTTATATCTTGCACCTTTTGAGTAACCATAGCATTAGAAATTTCAGGTTCTTTAACGCTAAAAGTCCCGCCAAATCCGCAACATTCTTCTTCGCGTTCTAGCTCAATTAATTCCACATTGCTAAGGCTTCTTATAAGATTTTTTGCAGAATTAATACATTTTGCTACGCGTAATGCGTGGCAGTTGCTATGCCAAGTTACTTTAGTAGGCATTCCTTTGTCTTCATAGCGCACTTTTAAGACATTATCTAAAAATTCGCTTAACTCATAGATTCTACTACTAAAGTCTTTTGCTTGAGATTCATAGGGCGTGCCCTCAAAAAGCTCGATATAATCTACTTTCATCATTCCTGCGCACGATCCACTTGGTAAAATAATAGGCTCACTGCCCTTAAAGAGATTCATGTTATAGAGGGCAACTTTTTTAGTTTCTTCATAATATCCGGAGTTAAAGCTAGGTTGCCCACAACAGGTTTGATCTTTTTTAAATATTACTTCAATGCCTTCTTTTTGTAAGAGTTTTATGCTATTAACGCAAGTATCAGCAAAAGCTGTTGCACCAATACAAGTCGAGAAAAAATATACTTTCAAAATTTGCTCCTTGCTTTGGATTATTATTTAAAATTTTGTGTGTGTATGCTATCTCAATCCTGCTTAATTAATTAGGAATAGAGTATTTTCCTTGTGAAATTTATTAAGCTTTGTTACAAAATTACATTTTTTGGCAGATTTTCTTGGTTTTTTGGCATATTGGCATATTGCTTTTAGAAAAAACTTGTTAGACTATCCCACTTGAGCAGTATCTGTAGATAATGTTTTGTGAGATCTGATTTATATGGAGGTTTTTATGGAAACTCAAGTTGTTGAGTGGGCACAAAATTATAATCCACTGAATAATATGTGGCTTAGTGCGCTTGTAGCATTTTTGCCTATCGCGATGTTTTTTGTTTCGCTTGTTGTGTTTAAGACAAAGGGACATACAGCAGGGTTTTTGACCGTTGTATTGGCAGCTATTCTCGCGGTGTTTGTGTTTGGTATGCCTTTTAATAAAATGCTTTGGAGTTTTGTGTATGGAGGGCTTTATGGAGTATGGCCTATCGCTTGGATTATTGTTGCAGCGATTTTCCTCTACAAGCTCACAGTAAAATCAGGTTACTTTGATATTTTGCGTGAATCTATTATTGCTATCACACCCGATCAAAGATTGCAGGTAATTTTGATTGGTTTTTGTTTTGGTGCATTTTTGGAGGGTGCGATTGGTTTTGGCGGTCCTGTGGCTATTACTGCAGCATTACTTGTGGGTATGGGTTTAAGACCGCTATATGCAGCTGGATTATGTTTAATCGCAAACACGGCACCTGTCGCTTTTGGTGCGGTAGGGATTCCAATTATCGCTATGGCGGGTGTTGTTGGAATACCTGCGATTGAGATTTCTTCTGTCGCTGGACATATGCTTCCGCCTCTTTCTTTGTTTGTGCCTTTTTTTCTAGTCTTTTTGATGAATGGTATTAAGGGCGTGAAAGAAACTTGGCCGGCACTTTTTGTTGCAGGCTTTAGCTTTGCCCTCGTGCAATATCTCACTGCCACACATCTTGGACCAGAGTTGCCAGATATTGCTTCAGCGGTTGTTTCTATTGCAGCTACAACAATCTTTTTGAAATTTTGGCAACCAAAAAATACTTTTAAATTCGATACAGAAGTAGGTGGCAAACAAACATTGGAAGCAAAGACATATTCTGCAACACAAATCGCTCTTGCGTGGACACCTTTTGTTATTTTGATTGCAATGATTATCGTTTGGACACAAGGTTGGTTTAAAGATGCTTTAGCTTTTACAACTGTGAAGTTTAGTTTTGATGGGCTGAATGGATTGACTCAAATGCCTCCAGCCGTTAATCAAGCCAAAGTAGTCAATGCTGTGTTTTCATTACCATTTGTCTTAAATGCAGGGACTTCAATTTTCATCACTGCTCTTATTACTATGGTGTTATTAAAAGTAAAGGTTTCTACTGCAATAACAACATTTGGCGAAACATTGCGTGAAATGAAATTTGCACTTTTAACTATTACATTAGTGGTAGGTTTTGCATATGTTTCAAATTATAGCGGATTGTCTGCAACTCTTGCTTTAGCTTTGGCGGAAACAGGAAATGCCTTTGCATTTTTCTCACCTATCGTAGGTTGGCTTGGTGTATTCCTCACAGGTAGCGATACGAGTTCTAACTTGCTCTTTGGGACATTGCAACAACTCACTGCTAGACAATTGGGCTTACCAGAAGTCTTATTTCTTGCAGCGAACTCTGTGGGTGGTGTCGTAGGGAAAATGATTTCTCCACAAAGTATTGCTATTGCGTGTGCGGCAGTGGGATTAGTGGGTAAAGAATCTGATCTCTTTAGATTCACAATCAAATACTCTATTATCCTTGTGATAGGTATTGGTATCTTCACATACGCTCTTGCATTTTGGATACCTTGGGCAATTCCTATGGCACAGGTGTAGTGTGATTGCAAGATATGTGTGTAGTGAGGTTTTGTAGGCGATGCACACAAATAGGAGTGCTAAGTCTTATGCTTAGCTCATCCTTTTTGTTTCTACAAGCAAAAAGTGGGCTTGAAGTTTTTGGCGATGTAATGCAAGTATTGCCCTTTATCACGATGGCTTATAGCTATGCTATAGACGATTTTGATGGCGTGAAACAACAGGCACTAGGTTCTGCAGTAACTTTTGCTAGCACACATGTCATTAAACAAGGTTTTGTCATTCTTTCGCGATCAGATTCTGAACTTGCGAGTATTTCTCAGCGTCCCAATAATGGCAGTTATAATGGTTTTCCTTCTGGACATACTTCCTTTGCATTTTCTGCTGTAGGGTTTGCACATAAACGCTATGGTTGGAAATTTTCTGTGCCATTAGGCGTTGTAGCCACACTTACGGGTGCTTCTCGTGTGTATGCACAACGCCATACGACAGAACAAGTTGTTGCGGGTGCTATTTTGGGATTTTTTGTTTCATACGCATTTGCCAAAAAGCTCGAAACTCACGATACTACCCTTGTTGCTGGCATTACTCCTCATAACGGTTATACACTCAATATATGTAAGCATTTTTAAAAGTTGGAATATTTTTTGCTGCTCCAAGCTAAAATTACATCAAAGGAATCAAAGATGAAAAAGAAAATGCTTAGAGGATCTATTGTGGCAGTTGTTGCTTTGGCAATAAATGGTTGTGATTTGCTTGATGTCCCAGGTGGTAGTAGTTCTGCAAATAATGGATTGATACCACCTAGTGCACAACCAAATTATGCGCCAATTCAAGCACCTACATATCCTCCAATGCCAGGATACAACACCAATCCAAATTTAGTTGCAAGACCTACTATTGCCCAACCGCAACGTGTTAATACGATGGTTATTGATAAAGTTGAGGTTTCTGGTGCTCAAGATCGTGATCCAAAATTTGAACGAGATGAAGTTATCACACCTAAGCAGTCAGAAGCTCTTATACCAAATTCACCAATGCTTACAGAAAATAATATTATAGAGCTTAATGCTGTGGGTATGGGGATACCACCTGAAAATACTGTTTCGCCAGGTCAAGCTATGGCACTTGCTAAGCGTGCAGCGATTGTCGATGCGTATAGACAAATTGGTGAGAAAATGTATGGTATCCGTTTGAATGCACAAGATACAGTTAAAGATATGATCGTGCAAAACTCAACTGTTAAAACTAAAGTCCAAGCATTAATCCGCAATGCGGAAATTAATGAGAGTATTTGGAAAGATGGCGTTATGCAAGTAAGTATGCAACTCAAACTTGATGGGAGAATTTGGCACAAAGTGCTCTCTGGCGGTAAATAAATACGTATCCTATGCATATAAGATTCTCACATTTTCTTTGTATTCTCTTGGCTCTGTGCTTTAGTGCTTGTGCAGAGCTTACCGATAGTTTTGGCACGCTCTTTGGCACAGGGGAGCAAAAAGCTTCTCAAGAACAAGAAGAGGTTGTGCATCCTACAAAATTTAAAATTCTTGAGATTCAATCTCCACAGATTTCTTTTTATGATTTTGCCACTATCACATATAAGAAACAAAGCACAAAACTTGCGCTTTATAAACTTGGGAAGGTTATTGGAGATATTACGATTAATTCATCATCAATTTGCTTTAATAATGATTGTTTGGGTAAATGGAATGCGGCAAAAAACTTTTTTGGCGCAGTGAGTTATGGAGATTTGTTTGAAGATATTATTTTTGCTCGTGATATCTTTGATGGCGAGGGTAAGGGCATAGCCCCAAATGGAGCTATGGTCCAATGGTTTGTAAAATCAGGGCAAGAGATTTATTATGAACGTAGCGATTCCTATACGCTTTTTCACAATAGGAGTAATGGTGTCATTGTCGGCATACAAAGCTATAGCGTCAAGAGCAAGAAAAAATAAATCTTAGTGTAATGCGGTATTAAGCTCAATTTTTCTATTACTTCTAAATGCTATCATTTTTCCTGTATTAGAATCTTGTCTAAAGTGGATTCCATGTCTACCCGAAAGATCTCTACCTTTATAAAGCCCATTTGGGTGTATGTTAAAATCTGTGTTGATTTGTGCTATTTTTTCTGCTTCTGCCTTGGAGATTTCAAAAATAGTGCCAGCTAATACAGCAATACCACCATCTACAATGCACCCGTCGCCTAAACTAATACCTGTAGAGCTATTCACACCAAGGAGGCAGTTTTTACCAATACTAATGGGATCAGAATTACCACCACTTAACACACCTAAAATACTTGCACCACCACCAATATCACTACCTTCATCCACAATCACGCTTGATGAGATTCTACCTTCATTCATGCACGCACCCATTGCACCAGCATTGAAATTCACATAACTTGCTCCAGGCATTTGTGTATAACCGCCTGTGCCCAGATACGCACCAAAACGAGTTTTTGCTGTGTCAAGGAGGCGGATATTGCCGTATTGTGGAATGACTTGCATTAAATAGCGCGGGAATTTATCGACAAAATCAATAGTTGGAAATTTATTCTTAAGTTTTAAAGAAATTTCTTTTTTTCGTAGCCACTCTAGTTCATAAGGTTTATTGCCACTCCACGCAACATTGGTGAGAAGTCCAAAGATTCCATCAAGATTTAGGCTGCGTAATGGTGCCTTACCAAGAGAGAGAGCCAAGAGTTTCATATAAGCACTCTCTACGCTTTGACACATAGAATCTGCATACAACACACAAAATCTATATTTTGCCTCTCCATTGCAAGTGTTTAGCTTATTTTTCTTAGCAATTTTAAGAAGTTCTAAAATAACTTGAATGTTTTTGTGTGTTTGATCATTGCTAAGCGCTTCATGCAAAAACGGATCATACAGCTCCAAAGCTTTGTGTAAAAATGTTTCGTTGATACCATACACAGATTCATTTTCGTTTTGCGAAATAAGTGAATCTGCTTGTTGGGCTACATAAGAAAGCACGGCATAAGTTCCTAGATTCTCACCTTGCCAGTTTAGCAGTGGGTAGGTTGCACAAAGGACCTTTTGTGAATATTTGCCTATATCCACGCGCGCAATCCCAAACCCTAATGGTTGTCTATAACTTGGATCTCTTTGGAATGCATCTACAAAGTTTTTAAATTTTTCCATATTATTATCTCCTTTTTGATTATGTAGTTGCGAGTTATGCTTATTGCAAAAATCTCGCATTGTAGCAAAAAATATACAAAATGGGGTTAAAAGTTTACAATTAGATATTACGAGAGAGTCTAAGCATATGCTTTAACATTATGGATAGTATGGATAGTATTTTTGAATACATCAAAGTGAAAGTGTATGGAGATAGAGTAAAAAATGAGTAAAAATGTAATATCCATAATAAGTTCTTAGACAATAATTTACTTTGCATTTATATTTAATAGAGGCTTAATATTGAAGCTTGTACAATCTATAGATGTTTAGGATACCAAAATTTTAAGGAGTGGACATGCAGAATAATACTAGTCTTGCTTTAGAATATGACTATAGCATAGCGAAGTTATTCGTGTTTTCTGTGTTAGCATTTGGGTTTGTTGGGTTGCTTCTTGGCGTAATTGCTGCTTTCCAACTTGCAATTCCAGAACTCAATCATCTCGCATCAGAATATGGGACTTTTGGGAGAATAAGACCATTGCACACAAATGGAATTATTTATGGTTTTACCTTGAGTGGTATTTGGGCATCTTGGTATTATTTGGGGCAAAGAGTGCTAAAAATTAGTTACCTTGAGCATCCATTTTTGCGTGCTGTTGGGTTGTTACACTTTTGGCTTTATATTGTGCTTATGGTTTTGGCAGTGATTACGCTGTTTGGAGGCTTGACACAATCCAAAGAATATTCAGAGCTTATTTGGCCTCTTGATATTTTAGTTGTTGTAGTGTGGGTGCTTTGGGGTATTAGTCTTTTTGGTAGTATGGGTGTGAGAAGAGAAAAGGTTATTTATATCTCTTTGTGGTACTTTATAGCGACATTTGTCGGTATTTCTGCTCTTTATATCTTTAATAACCTTGCTGTTCCTACAGGTTTGGTAGCTGGAGTAGGTAGCTGGTGGCATTCTATCTCGCTTTATGGTGGGACAAATGATGCGATGGTACAATGGTGGTGGGGACATAATGCTGTGGCATTTGTCTTTACTTCAGGTATCATTGGGCTTATTTATTACTTCTTGCCAAAAGAATCTGGTCAAAGAATCTTCTCATATAAGCTTACGCTTTTTTCATTTTGGGGCTTGATGTTTGTGTATATTTGGGCTGGTGGACACCACCTTATTTATTCTACAACGCCAGATTGGATTCAGACATTAGGATCAGTGTTTTCTGTAATTTTGATTTTGCCTTCTTGGGGAACAGCGATCAATATGCTTCTTACAATGCGCGGGGAATGGAATCAGATTAAAGAATCTCCAATGATAAAATTCCTTATCCTTGCTTCTACATTTTATATGCTTACAACACTAGAAGGACCTATTCAATCTATTCGATCGGTAAATGCTTTGGCACACTTTACAGATTGGATCATTGGGCATGTGCATGATGCAGCGCTTGGTTGGGTAGGATTTATGGTTATTGTAGCTGTGTATCATATGGTGTCTAGAATCTTTAAGCGTGAAATTTATTCCAAAAAGCTTATGGATGCACAATTTTGGGTGATGACTACTGGTATTATCCTATATTTTTCAAGTATGTGGATTGCAGGTATCACGCAAGGTATGATGTGGAGAGCTACAAGTGAATATGGAAGCTTGATTTATAGCTTTATTGATACCGTGCGCGATATTGTGCCATATTACTATATTCGTGCAATTGGTGGATTACTCTATTTGATTGGTTTTGTTGTATTCCTTTATAATGTATTTATGACTATTTCTTCAGGTAGAGTGCTTGACAAAGAACCTGCCAATGCTACACCTATGGCAGCTTAAGTAAGGAGGTAGGCTATGTTTAATTTTTTGGAAAGAAACCCATTCTTTTTTACACTCGCTTTTTTTGCTGTGTTTTCGATTGCTGGGCTTGTGGAGATTCTGCCTGGGTTTGCTAAAACAGCGCGCCCAATTGAGGGATTGCAACCATATAGTTTGCTTGAAACTGCTGGGAGACAAGTATATATTGCAGAGGGTTGCTATAACTGCCATTCTCAGCTTGTGCGCCCATTCAAGGCGGAAACAGATCGTTATGGTGCTTTTAGTTTGAGTGGTGAATATGCGTATGATAGACCATTCCTTTGGGGATCTAAGAGAACAGGGCCAGACTTGCATAGAATCGGTGATCGAAGCTCTACTGACTGGCATGATGGGCATATGTGGGAGCCTACTTCTCGTGTAGCAGGATCTATTATGCCTTCATACAAACATCTTTATACAAAAAATGTAGATTTTGAAACCGCGTTTGCTGAAGCCTACACACAAAAAGTGGTATTTAATGTGCCTTATGATGTGGAAGGTGGTGTGCAAATTGGTGCAGATGAGTATGTAAAAGGCGATGTTAATACGCTTGCAAAAGCTAGAGAACTTTTTATGCAGGAAGCAAAGGTAGTTGTTGATGAAATGGTTAATCAAGATGTCAAGGTAGCCTTTGAAAGAGGTGAGGTTAAAGAAATAGTAGCTCTTATCGCTTATATGAATAGTTTGAGCCAAAAACGCCGATCGCCATTGCAGTAAGGAAGTGCTACAATGCTTGGGTTTGTAAGAGAATACGCAGGTGTGCTGTATATGATTGGCACACTTGGACTTGTAGTGTTTTTGTATAGCTATGCATATCATATGTATTCCGCACAACGAAAAGGTGAGAGGGATTATGAAAAGTATGCTGATTTGGCTTTGCATGATGGCTTAAATGATGAGCTTATTGAGCCACATGAGAATGCAATAAACAATAAGTAAGGAGGAATTTATGCAATGGTTTGATTTATCAGATAGTGTAAATGCTTTAGCGTTGCTAGGGGCAATAGTCATCTTGATATTGACTGTGTTTATTACGGGTTTATATCTCAAAAAAATTAAAGACGCTAAACAAAGTGATGGTGAACAGCTTGATCATAATTGGGATGGTATAGGTGAGTTTGCGAATAATATTCCTGTTGGTTGGGTGGCATGTTTTGGTGCTGTGATACTTTGGGGATTTTGGTATTTTTTCTTGGGGTATCCACTCAAATCTTTTTCACAGATCGGAGAATACAACAAAGAGGTGCAAAAATATAATGCTGCCTATGCTGAAAAATGGGAAGGCTTAGATGCTACTCAGCTTAAAGATATGGGGCTTAATATATTCCAAGTGCAATGCGCTCAATGCCATGGACCAGAAGCCGATGGTATGGATGGTAAGGCACAGAATCTCGTTAATTGGGGTAAAGAAGAAGGTGTGATTGATGTTATCAAACATGGTAGCAAGGGATTGGGATACCTTATGGATGAAATGGCGCCTGTAGATGTAAGCGATGAAGAAGCTAGAGCAATCGCAGCTTATGTCATGAAAGAATTCTCCGCCAAAAAAGAAACAAAATACCCACTAGAAGTAGAAAAAGGCAAAGAACTTTTTGAGGTTAATTGTGCTGCATGTCATGGTGATGATGGAAAAGGTATGGAAGGCACAGCCTTAGATTTAACTACTTATGGTTCAACATCATTGTTGCATAAAGTGCTAAATCATGGTAAAAGAGGGAATATTGGGATTATGCCTTCATTTGAGTATGCAAACTTTGCACCAGCCCAAGAAGAAGCATTGAACGCATACATTCAGTCTTTAAGTATCCAAGAATAAGGAGGCGATATGAATAGATTATTTGGTATCAATGGGATTGCGGGACTTTTGATAGCAGTTGTTGTATTGCTTAGCCTTGTTGGGATTTTTGGCACTTGTGCTGTTAAGATTCAACAAAAACAGGCGACAAATTTTTACAAGATAGAATCTCAGAATAGCATTGAACAAAATGTCAAAGATGCTTCTGTGTATTACAAAAATGCAAAGGAGTAGCCAATGAAGCTTACACTTATGGAAAAAGTACTTGCCACACTTATTGTGATCACTATTTTGACAGCTATTGCTATGCCTTTTATTCCTGATCTTTTTTTGCACCTCGTGTAAATGAGAATCTTTGCACTTTGTCTTATGTCTCTTGGGCTTTTGATAGCCAAAGGGACTCTGTCTGTGCAATTTGTTCAGGATAATGATCGTGTGCTTGTGCCAAAGACAAAGGAGTTTATTGATAGATTAGGTACAGAGCTTTTAGAAAAAACAGGATTTTTGCTTAAGGTGGTTGTAGTGGAAGATAGCCAGCATACTATTAGCACTTTAGACAAAGACCTTGATATACCAACAAACTCTCTAGATTCTGTAGTAGCACGTGAAATGTATAAGCAATATTTACAAAAGAGTGCACCACACACACCTTATGCGATGATTGTGATGTATGTCAAAGACAAGAAAATCGATTTTGTGTTAAGTGATAGAGATGTGTTTGATAAAAAGCTTGAAGAGCGTGTGTATTTTGAGTATATGGTTCCCTTACTCCCAAAGGGCAACGACAATCCTACACATCCACAAATTTCAGCCATTTTATTTAATGGTTATAGCGAAGCCGCGGATCTTATTGCACAACATTATGGCGAGAGTTTAGCGTTAAATGTTCCTCGTGATGAGAGTGGGGGTAGGGAGTTTGTCAAAATAAGTATACTTCTTATGTTTAGTATATTGTTTGGTGTGGTGATATTTGTGTATGTAACATCAAAATTTTTCAAAAAATGAGGTTGTGATGAAAAAAAATTATTGGCCTGTGGCGATTGTTGGTATTATTGTATTTGGTGCCTTGATTATTAGTGTGGGAGTGGTTATTGCCATAAAAAATCCTGCGATAGATGAGGAAATGTATGGCGGCAAAAAACGCGACATTGATGAAAGAATTAATAGCATTTTGCAAGAACAAAGCGAGTTTGAATCTAGTGCAAAAGTTTTTTTGCAAATGGGAGAAGAAAATTTTGTATTGCAAACGCCTTATCGTATCAAAGCACCAAAAAAATCTTTCGTCCCGCCAAAGTTTGAGTTGCCCTTATCGTTGCATCTTGAGATACAATCGCCCATATATATCCATTCTGTAAAACTCATTATCACAAGTTTTATGCAAGATGTGCCAGATAGCAACCCTATAGCTTTTAGCACAAAAAATGCACAAATATATACGCCAGATAGTTCTCTAGCTTTTTTCAAAGATGGACGCTATAAACTCCGCTTTGAGATTCAATACTCCCAAAATCGTGATACCCCACTTACAAAAACCGCTTATTTTGAGCAAGAGATTTTTTATACCTCCCATATTGATCACGCCAATTAAGGCTATCGATGAGAGGCGCTTTTGTGATGATAGAATGTGTATTAGGGCTTGTGTTGTGTGCATTAGCACTTGGCATTGTCTTTAGCTTTCAGCATTTTATGAGTCATAGACTAGCGCTTTTGCACACACAATTAAGCAGTGGTGCGGATATGTTACATATTCTCTCCACCACGCCAGAGCCCGCACAACTCTCCACTAATACATATATTTATGAGGTTTATCATTACACATATCACAAAGATACATTATTGCCTTACACGCTTCATTATTTTAGACCACTCTCTGTGCAATAAATATGCGTTGGCGAGCTTTTGTTGCTTTTGAAATGCTATGGAGCATCGTCATTTTCGGGATTATCGGTGTTACATGTGCAAGTGTAGCATTGCATTTTACGCGTTTTTTGGTGGATAGTTCTGCACAAAAAGCGTTAGATTCTCACATTGCACTTTTGCGGATTCAAAATCTATTATCCCAAAGTGTAGATTTACACCTAAGCTCATCAAGTGCAAACTTTTTGCTTGTGGATATGGAGCGATTTTTGGGTTATGGAGATAAGAGTTTTGCAAATGCACGATTTTTTCACGATACGCTTTTGCCACGAGTCCCTATAGAGATTTTTAGTGTGCAGGGTGATGAAATTGTTTTTAGCACGTCTCTTGATAGCACAGGTTTTGTGCCAAATCAAAATCTTGTGCTTGTGTGTCAGAGTGTAGCAGATTCAGAGGATTTTGTAGAATCTCTTTTCAAAGTTGTGAGCGTGGGTAATGATAGACTAAAGGTAGATTCTGCACCTTCACCCTTGTGCCGTGCAGTCTTACCATTACAACAAAAGCGTGTAGAGATTGCCTATCATCACGATACGCTTTGGCTTAATCAAGAGGTGTTACTAGAAAATGTGCGAGAGTTTGGTATATGGTATTTGCCAGATAATAAGTTTGTAGGGTTTAGATTCTGTATGCAACGGCGATGTTTTGAAGGTGGAAGCTTTGTGGGTGTAAAAACCACATTCTTATAAGCGGATAGATTCTATGTATAAGGCGTTTTGTAGTTTTTATGCGGTGTTTTTGTTGGCGTTTGTATCGATGTGTATAGGCACTATCATAGCGCTTTCACCAAATGCTCCATTTTCGCATATCCACGCTTATACCCAGCTCCAACTTTATGCTAAAAGTATGTATGAGATGCATATTCTTTGTATCAAGTCTTTTGATGTGGTGCGTTGTCAAGACATAGCATTTAACCCACAAGCGCATTATCACATACAGGGACATATTACGCCATTTGGAGATTCAATGTTACTTCTTGATGTGAGTGCACAAGTGCGTAATCCTATCACTTCCTTGCAACAAAGCGTTATTCATAGACATATCCTTATGAAAAAATAGTTTTTTAATTATCTCTTTTGCAAAATTGTTTTACAATAACGCATTTATTTGTAAAAAGGAGTGTATATGTTTCACGAATATCGAGAGGAAGTTACCCAGCTAAAAACACACGATGCGCATTTTGCAAAGATTTTTGAAGAGCATAATGAGTTAGATGATAGAATTAAGCGTATAGAAAATGGTGAGGAATTACTTTCAGATATGGAGCTTGAAGTATTAAAAAAACAAAAGCTACATTTCAAAGATGAAGCATATGCAATGATTCTCAAATACTGCAAAGAACACGCAAAGTAAGCCTACAAGGTAAGTGTATGCATATTGATGATACGACTTTAGCCAAACTACAGAGACTTGGTAATATTAAAGTTGATGAAGATAAGTATGATGAAATCAGGGCCCAACTCGAGGAGATTTTGGGTTTTGTAGAAAATCTTAATAGTCTTGAGCTTGCACAAAATTCGTCATCTAATCATCTTAAAACACCATTGCGTGATGATGAAGTGGTAGATTCTCATATAGCACATGATGTGTTGGGTTGTGCACCAAAAGTGCAAGAAGGCTTTTTTATTGTCCCTAAAATCATTGAATGAATCTAGATTCTATCAAGCTTCCACAAGAATGGAAAGAATTACTCAAAGACGATCTCCAAAGCCAATATTTTGAAAACATCGCTAAGGCGTATCGCGCCCAGATCCAAAGTGGTAAGATTCTCTATCCTCCGCCACGACTTTTGTTTCATGCTTTTAATGCGACACTCCCTCAAGATGTGCGTGTTGTGATCCTTGGACAAGACCCTTATCACGGCAGTGTTGCGGTGCGCGATGGAAATACAATCGTGCAGATTCCACAGGCTATGGGCTTGTCGTTTTCTGTACCTATGCCTTTGCCACCCCCACCATCGCTCAAAAATATTTATGCAGAACTTTCACGAACTATGGATTTTGTCCCACCAATGCATGGGGATTTGAGTGCGTGGGCAAAGCGTGGCGTGTTATTGCTTAATAGTATTTTAAGTGTGCAGGCAAATAATCCAGCGTCACACAAGAATCTTGGTTGGCAACGATTTAGTGATGCCGTGATTGCTAAGTTATCTATGCAATACACAGGCATTGTGTTTTTGTTGTGGGGGAATTACGCTAAAGCAAAAGCTACGCTTATTGATAGCACTAAGCATTGTGTGATCACAGCACCCCACCCAAGCCCACTTGCAAAAGGATTCGTAGGGAGTGATTGTTTTGTCAAGGCAGACGCATATCTCAAAGCACAGGGCAAGAGCATTGATTGGAGTTTGTGATGACTCGTGTAATGTGGAGTATGATTTTTTGTGTTGTACATTTATGGAGCGTGCCATTTTTGGAGCAAATACAGGCATATTTTTTGTATAAACAACATGCTTATCCACAAGCCTTGCGTATGTATGAATCTCTTTATACACAACAAAAACTTTGTCATAATGCCTACAATCTCGCAAATGTATATTACAAAATGGGTGTTTATGCAAGTGCGATTTCTTTGTATCAAGAGGGTTTGGAATTGCCTTGCAAAGATGAATATTACGCCCTTTTGTGGCATAATTTGGGGAATGCACTTTTTGAACTTGGTCGCTATGTGGAGGCGTATCATGCGTTTGAAAACGCCCTAAGATTTGCATCAAATACGCATACACAACGCAATCTTACTATAACACGCGAACTTTTAGAGCATGAAAAATCTATTGCTAAAATTATTACCAAACCAAAAGCCACAGATTCTCAAGAGTTTGAAAATACAACGCCTCTCATTATGCCACAAATTGCCACACCAAAGGATTTGGCAGATACACACTTAAAGCCTTGGTAAGGCATAAAATGGCATAATTGTGGCATTTAGACACGATACAAAGGATTTTTATGGCTATTTTTGCAGCAAACTTTAAATGTAATCTCACACGCGGACAGACACAGACATATCTAACAGAGCTTGATAGCTATGCCTCAAAAAACCATACAAAAGATGATATTTTTGTGTTTCCCAATCAAGTAGCACTTCTACCTAATGCTTATACATGTGTGCGTGTAGGTGCGCAAAATGCGTATTGTGCAGAAAATGGAGGTTTTACGGGAGAGATAGGCGCACAGCAGCTAAAGGAATTTGGGATAGATTCTATTATTATTGGGCATAGTGAAAGACGCACGATTTTTGGTGAATCTCAAGCGTTTGTCGCACAAAAGTGCGCCTATTTTGCTAAGGCGGGATTTACGATTATTTATTGCATAGGTGAAGATCTTAGCGTGCGACAAAATAGGGGCGTGGAGAAGTTTTTGCGCGAAGAGTTTGTGGGGATTGATACGCAATATGAGAATCTTATCGTGGCATATGAGCCTATTTGGGCTATTGGCACTGGCGTGAGTGCCAAGTTAGAGGATATAACACAAACACACGAGTTTTTGCGAGAATTTCTTGATAAACCGCTTTTATATGGTGGGAGTGTGAATGAAACAAATGCAGGGGAAATTTTGCGTGTGCCAAATGTTGATGGCGTTTTGGTAGGAAGCGCGAGTTTGGAAGTTTCACGTTTTTGTAAGATTATAGAATCTCTGTAACCTCATAGGTAAATTTATCATAATATTGTGCTTAGATTCTGTTGTTATAAGAGAATCTAAGTATATAAATCGTGATTATCTTAGGGTAAAAGGGTGTTTATACCCTTGTTTTTCCGCAAACTCATATAGCACATAATGTGAGTACTTTATTTTTCCAAGATCCGATTAAAAAACTCCTTGCATAGTGGCGTGTTGTAATGGCAAAAGATTTTTGGGTTTTGGGTTAGGTCATTTGGCTCTATGCTAAAGGCGATGCTTTCACTCCCCACTTTTGCATAAAGCATAGGATGTGCATAGCTAAAACCACACGGGATATTTGGGGTATGTAGGTTATGGAGAATCATAGAGGCTTGGAATGCAAGATTTTGCGGTGGTAGAGAATTCAAAAATCCACGCATATATAGGGTATGTAAGCGTTCTTGCGCGACAAAAAGTTTGGTACGTAGATTCTGTAGGCAAACCTTTTGTGTGTTAAATGTTATGACTTTGAGTGCGCCTATGCTTAAAATTCCTACAATAACGATGACAAGGATAAGTTCTAAGGTGCTAAACGCACTCCTAAAAGATGACATTTGAAGTATTAAGCGGAATTGTTTTACCACCATTTGGGTGTCTAGCAAAGAGCTTTTCGCAAAGTGTTGAATCCGCTTTTTGTGTAACACTAAAGTTAAGCATAGCATTTGCGATACTTAGTTGGACACAGGCATTTTGTGTATCTGGTGTAGAATTTTTACCTAGCACTATGGCATTTCCTTGCAAGACCCAACGCGATGGACTAAGCCCTGCAAGAGTAAAAATTTGAGAAAGCGTGAGGGTTTTTGGATCAAGGTTTTGGGAAAATACCTCACGCTGAATGGTGCTAATGGCATTGTTTATGTCATTTTCTATTGCCACAACTTGTGCATCTATGCGCGTGAGTGAGAATCTAGGAATAGCAATGGCAGCTAAGATTCCCAAAATTACGATGACAAACACAAGCTCTAGCATACTAAATGCACCGCGCATATTTTTACATTGTATGCACATAAAAGTCTGATTATCGTGTATATGCAACTTAGATAGCAAGTTTATACCCCAATCCTTTAAGCATTTGTAAAGTGAATTGTGCGCTTGTTTTGGCAGCAGATTCCAAAAACTCATCAAAGCTCACATCGGCGTTGCCATCGGCACTATCGCTAATTGATCGAAAAATGCAAAATGGCACACCAAAGGCATCACATACTACTGCAACACTCGCTCCTTCCATTTCTACACAATCTGCACCAAATGTATCAATAATCCATTGTTTTTTGGATTCACTAGCGATAAATTGATCACCCGAAGCGATCACGCCAACCTTGAGTTCTTTGCCTATGAGTTTGGCGACTTTATGTGCTAGGCTATTGAGTGTAGAATCTGCCTCGATAAAGGTTTTACTCTCAGGGATAAATCCTAGTGGATGCCCAAATGCACTGATATCCACATCGTGTTGGCAAAGTTTGGAAGCTATGAGTAAATCACCGACTTTAAGGTCTTTTGCCAATCCACCAGCTACACCACTAAAAATAATTTTTTCACACCCAAAGTGTGTAATCATTGTAGTGGCAGTGATAGTTGCATGCACCTTGCCAATTTTGCTATAAGCGATGTATATTTCATCTGTAGCGACACGCACTTTATAATAGGTATTGCCTCCAAGTTGTTCTTGTGTGATAGGGTATTGCAACGCTTCTAGACTTTGGATAAGAGGCGTGATTTCTTCTAGCATTGCACCGATGATAGCGACTTTCATACAAGCTCCTTATAGCATTTGTAGTGTTTCTTTGAGTGTGTCAAGATTATTGACATTGTATGTAGGTTTTTGGCTTAGGCGTTTATTTAAGCCTTTTAGGACATTACCATTACCAAATTCTATATATCCATCTACTTGTGAATCTATTTTGAGAATAGATTGTTTATAGAGCACGGGCGATACAAGTTGTTTGCTTAGAAGTTCTTTTGCTTCCTGTTTGCTTTGGTAGGTTTGTAATGTTGCATTTGAGAGGATAGGAGTTGATGAATCGCCACTTAGATGCTCTTCTAAGAGTGCGCCAAATTCATGTAAGATTGGTTCTAGCATAGGACAATGACTTGCTACAGACATAGGCAAAAGCAATGCTCGCTTTGCTCCTAACGCTTTGATATTAGATTCACATGCACTTAAATCACTTTTTGTTCCTGCAAGCACTACTTGCCCATCGCCGTTGTAATTCGCACACCACACTTTTTTGCCATTTTGTTGTGCGGTTTGGCAAAATTCCTCTAAAGCTTTGTCTTCAACGCCCACAACCACCATCATTCCTGCATCTTGTCCTTCACAAGCCTTTGCCATAAGCGCACCGCGTGTATGCACGAGTTTCATGCCATTACCAAACTCTGCACCATTGGCAACAATAAATGCACTTACTTCACCAAGCGAATGTCCAAAGGCAAGACTTGGCATTAATGGATGCTCTTGTTGCAAGATATGGTGTGCTATGTAGCTTATGAGAAAGATTGCTGGTTGTGTGTATTGCGTGAGGCTGAGGTTAGGGTTGTCGTTAAAGAGTAGATCTTTGATATCGATTTTTATCGCTTCACTAGCTTCTTCAAATAATTCTTTGGCAAGAGTAAAATTTTCATAAAATTCCTTACCCATACCTATACTTTGACTACCTTGACCAGGAAATATAAACGCATATCGTTTCATCGAAGTCCTTTGTGTTTGATTTGTGTCACATTTTCGATCATAGAGGGATTTTAGCATATTTCTTACTAAGATTTGCTAAAAGCATGTTAAGCCTTGTTTTATGTTTTTTGGGCTACAATCCCAAATCCTTTTATCACTTTAGATTTGTTGGACCGGTGGGTGAGTTGGCTGAAACCACATCCCTGCTAAGGATGCGTAGCCGCAAGGTTACCGAGGGTTCGAATCCCTCCCTGTCCGCCATTCATAATTCTTTCACACAAAATCTCTAGAATTTTTCGCACTTTTTAAATTTTTCTTGATATGAGTCATTATTCGGAATCGATATTATTTAAAATAATAATGGTTATTAATTTTTTATAAATAAAATTATTCTATAATATCACCCAAATAAAAATTTCTGCCAACTACAAGATGCCATAGGTTGGGCGGGTGGGTATGCGCATCTTTTCTCCCTTATTTGTTGTTGTATTCCTCTTAGATTCTCCAAGCTTTTGGAGATGAGAGGGGTATTAGGAAAAATCTTATAAAACTATTTTTTGGTAGAATATCCATTTTTTAGAAAACATTGAAGGAGTTTTATGAAAAGTGTATTAGCAAGTTTAAGTGTAGCGAGTATCTTGTTGGTATTTTCTGGTTGTGCGACGACTACTCCTATTGGCGCGATTTTTACAGATGTCACACTACCTTTGAATGCAACTTCAGCAAATAGTGCGATAAAAAAAGGCGAAGCAACTTGCACAAGCATTTTGAGTCTTGTGGCTACTGGTGATTGTTCGATACAGACAGCAGCACAAAATGGAAATATCCAAACTATTAGATCTGTAGAGAATAAAGCTTATAGTGTGCTTGGGATATATAGCGTTTATACAACAATTGTGTGGGGTAATTAATTGTTGCACATACTTTATCTAGATAGTGTGTGAATCTAAGTAGCTAGATTCTTGTATGTCTTCTATAAAATAACGCGGTCTATGCTTAGATTCTGTATAGATTTTACCTATATATTCCCCTATGATTCCTAAACTTAGTAGTTGCACGCCACTAAAGAAACTAAAAGGAATGATAGTGGATGCCCAACCCCACAAGGCATTATCGGTAAATACCTTGACATATAGTGCATAAACACCAAGTCCAAGAGAGAGTATAAAAAATATAAATCCCAGTATGCTTACTAGTCGCAGGGGCATAATACTAAAACTTGTGATTCCATTCCATGCAAAAGAAAGCATTTTGCGTAGGGGGTATTTGGATTCTCCTATATTCCTTGGCTTGACATCAAAAAACACATATGCTTTAGAGAAGCCTATATTGTCGATGATACCTCGCAAAAAGAGATTGGATTCTTTATGATTTAAAAGTGCATTTAATGCTTTTTGACTCAATAGTCTGTAGTCCGCATGGTTTTTGGTAACTTTCACTCCCATAAGATTCATAAGTTTATAAAATCCAAGTGCAGTATATTTTTTAAATATAGTGTCAGTGTTGCGGTCATTTCGAATACCCATTACTATGTCCGCACCATTTTTGTATTTTTGTATAAACTCATCAAGTTTTTGTTCATCTTGTTGCAAATCACAATCAATACTTATAGCGCAATCACATCGTGTGCTTGCATATTCTAATCCTGCTAAAAGCGCGTTTTGATGCCCTTTGTTGGTGGAGAGTTTAAGCGCTATAGTTTGTGGAGAATGGCAAGTGCTACAAAATCTGTTTCGGGGGGGGGGCAATTATGCAATAGTGTATTTAGCACTTTCCAAGTTTGATCTTTGCTTCCATCATCGACAAATACAATAGCGCTTGTTGGTGCGATGAGGTTGTGTGCAATCATTGATTGAATCTTGTTGCATAGCACTCGATAGGTTTTTGGTAACACAAGCTCTTCATTATAACAAGGCACGATGAGATAGAGTATAGGATTCATGGATTTCCTTTGTGTTGTTTGTGGGTATTATACATTTTTGTGCTTTAGAGACTCTGTAAATATTGCTGCAAATCATTTTGGCTAAGCCATTGTGTGTTAGTATTACTAGCGTATTCAAACTCTGCTTGGATAAGTTTTCCAGAGAGATTATTTGCGGTGCGTGTGTAGTCTATGGGTGATTGAAAATTGATTGTTGGCATAAGCGTGTAGAAATCTTCAAACTCTACACATAAACGCGCATCATCTTTTGGAATCATCACTTCATGGAGCTTTTCGCCTGGGCGTATGCCCACAACTTTAAGCGGTAGCGTCGGTGCGAGAGTGTGCGCGAGGTCGGCTATTTTCATACTCGGGATTTTTGGCACAAAAATTTCTCCACCATGCATACGATCTAGACTTTGCAGCACAAAATCCACACCAGAATTTAATGTGATAAAAAATCGTGTCATACGCATATCCGTGATAGGTAATTCTTTGGCGCCAGATTCTATAAGCTTGGTAAAAAATGGTATGACAGAACCTCTTGATCCCATAACATTACCATAGCGCACCACACTAAATTTAGACTTTGAGCTACCTTTGAAATTATTTGCTGCGATAAAAAGTTTGTCAGAACAAAGCTTAGTCGCACCATAAAGATTAATAGGGTTTGCAGCTTTATCCGTGCTAAGGGCTATGATATGGGTTACATTATTATGCAAGGCAGCGGTGATGACATTGCTTGCACCATCGATATTGGTTTTGATACATTCCATAGGGTTATATTCTGCGATAGGCACATGTTTTAGGGCAGCTGCATGGATACATATATCTATGCCATTTAACGCAGTTTCTAGGCGTCTGTAGTCACGCACATCACCGATAAAAAATCGCATTCGTTTATCGCTAATGCTTTGTTCCATTTCATATTGTTTGAGCTCATCGCGACTATAGACAACGATTTTTTTGGGATTGTAGCGTTGGAGGATTGTTTGAATAAACTTTTTACCAAAACTGCCAGTCCCTCCTGTTATAAGGATATTTTTACTTTCAAGTATGTGTGCCATATTATCTCCTTAGCGTATGTAACCTAAATCATAGAGTTTATTGACAATATTGACAAGTATTGGACCACCACTTCCACCACTACCGCCGTGCTCTAGCATAATTGTAATGGCGTATTTAGGGTTATTGTATGGGACAAATGCCGTAATCCATGCGTGTGATCGCTCAAAATATTCCATTTCATGCTCTTTAATTCTTGTTTTCATATCTTGAGGGATTCCAGTAACTTGTGCCGTGCCGGTTTTACACGCAATAGGGACTTTAGCTCCGCGTGTTCGCCAATAGGCTGTCCCACCATCAGCGGAATTACACACTTGATACATACCTTTGCGTAATACTCCTAGTTTTTGTTTTTGGATAGCGCTTAAGATATCTTTTGTTGGGTATTGTATGGGCGTTTGATTGAAAGATTTAGCAAAATGTGGTGTCACAAGCTTTCCTGAAGCAATAAGTGCAGTATAGCGCGCAACTTGCATCGGTGTAACAAGAAAATATCCCTGTCCGATAGAAGTATTAATCAAATCTCCCATAACCCAATTTTCACCTCTTGCTTTAAGCTTCCATTCAGGTGTTGGAATTACACCAGATTTTTCATGCGGAATATCCACTCCTGTCTTTTTCCCAAACCCCATTTGACTAAGCACCGTAGAAATATTGCTAATCCCAACAATCATAGAGAGTTTATAAAAATACACATCCACCGAGCTTTTAATGGCTTTAAATAAATCCGCACTACCATGCCCGCATTTCCAATCGCGATATTTTCTCCCTCCTAGCTCGATAAAACACGGCGTTTCGATAGTGGTGTTTTCTGTGATATTACCAAACTCCAAAAATGCCAAGCCCATTGCCATTTTGACAACTGATCCTGGTGGATATTGCCCTGCGATTAATTTATTGACAAGCGGATAGTGAGGATTTTCTAAGAGACTGCGCCATTTTTGTGTGCTAATGCCTCCGATAAAATCATTAAGGTTATACTCCGGATAGCTTCCTGCCGTGAGAATCTCACCATTATGCACATCAAGCACGATTACCGCACCTTCTTTTTGTGAGAATTCTGAATCGATAAGTTCTTGGAGGCGGAGGTCTAATGTAAGCGTGAGATTATTTTGTATGAGTGGTTTTGGATCTTCTAGCACTCTCACTTCTCTATGTAGGGCATTTATTTGTGTTTTTTTGTAGCTTGGTTCGCCTTGAAGGAAGTCATTATATTGCGATTCTATACCCATTTTGCCAATTATTTTCGTATAAAAAGAGAGTGGATTTTGTGTCATATCTTTTTGATTTGCTTTGGACACATAACCGACAATATGCGAAGCGGAGTATTCGTTGGGATAAAATCTCTTGCTTGTTGGTATGATGATAATATAAGGACTTTGCTTGAGATATGTATAAGAGTGTCGAATTTCACGATATGTCAAGAAATCTACAACAACGATAGGTGAGTGATTATATGAGGTGTTGGCATTGGTATAGGTTTTTGTGAGTTTTTGAGAATCTAGAGAGGGAAAGTAGTGTGTGAGAAGTTGGATTTGTTCTTGGAGCGTTGCGCTTTTTAGGCGTGGTGTGATAGCAATAGCAAACCCTAATTCATTAATAGCCAAAGGCTCATGATTCCTATCAAGAATCTGTCCGCGTGCAGGCATCAGCACATCAACTTTTGTGGCATTTTTTTGTGCATATTTTGTGTAGTATTCATGGTTGATGCTTGTAATTACCCAAAGGCGTAACAAGATAATAAGCCACACAAAGATAAAAAAGCCTATGGTAATTTTAAATCGTATATTCATAGATATTTACCAAAACGATTTCAAATAAACAATAATATACAAGCACGATAGGATTGATATCCAATGTAGTGTGAGTGATAAAACTTATGCAAACAAGCGCTATATACACACCAACATATGTAAGTATGACTTGCGCTATGTGTATGACATGCTTTACATTAAAGTGTGCAAGCCACGCAATGACTATATAGTGCAACACCACAAATAAGACAAATAAGAGCCATAGTGGCATAGCATAAAAGATTTCTACAACAAACATAATGGCAATAATGATACAAAACTGCCAAAAATCCTCTTTTTGGTCATAATACCTAAAGAGCAAAAATAACACACCAAGCAATGGAGGCAAATACACAAACATACTTGCTAGACATTCATACACAAAGAGTCCTAGCAAAAGAAGAATATTTTTTAAACTTTGGCTATAAGAGCTATCTCGTCGCATATTGGAAAGTGTTTGCATTTGATACAATCCGCCCATATTTTGTGGTTTGGTAAAAGTTTTTTATCTATTATAACAAATCCTAGCTTTTGAAAAAGCTTCTCTTTGTAGGTTAGGACTAAAACTTCTTGTAAGCCCAAATCACGAGCTTCTTGCTTGATAGATTCTATCAATGCACTGGCTATGCCTTTGTTTCTGTGATTTTCTTTAACAATAAGTGATCGCAATTCTCCAAGGGTTGAAGAATACACATATAGCGCACAAAATCCCACAATATCACCATTATCACGCACGATATGATAAGATCTGATTGCATTTGCCATTTCATCTTCACTGCGTTCTAAAATGACACCACGCCTTACTTCATCGCTTACCAAAGCACGCATTTGTGGTATGTCTTTGATTGTAGGTTTTTCTATCAAATATGCCATATTATTTCCTTTGTAGATTCTGTTAGTGTTTTTTGGCTGTGGGTTTTTGGATTATTTGCGTATGGCATACAAGATCGTAAAATGTTTTACGATCTTGTCGAAAATATGCAATACACACGCCTATAATACTTGCCATACCAATAATCCACAATATATAGCGCAAAAATGCTATCCCAAATGAAACTTTTTGGTTTTGTTCATCTTGTGCTACAAGTTGCAAACCTACATACCGATAACCGGGGGTTTGCCCATTAGTTGCAATAAAAAGCGAGAGAATAATCCCAAAACTCACCACGCAAACAAAAATCACACTTTGATTTCCCAAAAATGCCTCTTTGGATCCCAAGATAAAGTATGCTATATACAAAATAGGCATATTAATCATAAACATATCCGTAATAAATGCAATGATACGCTCCCATAAAAAAAATGGCATTTTATGTGTTTTTTGGGCTTTGGTTGTAGTATGGTGTTTAGTTTGTTTGGTAGTGCGCCAACGAGGTTTTGTGTGTTTTTTCACGCTAGTTTCCTCTGCTACCAGGCTTTATAGCAGGTAGTGCACCTTCTTTGCATAATGGACAATCTTGTGGTGCGTACATATCGAATACAAAATCTTCTAACGCAAAAAGTGGAATAGATTCTGGAAGTTTTGCTTCACTTTTTCGCTCAAGCTTTGATCCTACCCTTTGACAGAATCCACGATTAGCAAGTCCTGCAAATGCTACAATATTTGCCCCTAAGGCTTCTAGGCATTGTGCAGATTCTAGAGCCGAACCACCTGTGGTGATAATATCTTCGCATACAAGGACTTTTTCACTTTTTTTTACCTCAAAACCGCGGCGTAATGTCATCTTTCCCTCTACGCGTTCTGTAAAGATAAATCTCACCCCAAGCGCACGAGCCAACTCATAACCAGCCAAGATTCCTCCAAGAGCAGGAGAGCACACACAATCTAGCTGAATGCCATATTTTGTGATTTGTTGGGCAAGAGCTGTGGCTAATTCCTGTGCTATGGCTGGATTTTCTAGCACTTTGGCTGATTGAAGATAAAAGGCAGAGTGATTGCCACTACTTAATAAAAAATGCCCTTGTAGTAGGGCTTTTGCATTTGTGTAGTATGCTTTGATATTCATAGATTCTCCTTAAAAACGCAAAGAATATTGCAAGAAGTTTATCGTCGGTCCATACTCTAGCGTATAATCTAGCGCATCAAGACCGATAAAAATTTCATTAAATTTGTAGTTAAAGATCGGTCCAAATCCTATGGTGGGGAAAAAACCTACTTTTTTGCTTCGGTTTAGTGTTGGGTTGGCAACTTGTGAGGTGCGTGCGACATCATTGATGCCAAAACTCACAAGCCTAGCTTTGAATCCAAAATAAGGATTGACATATGCGCGGTATTCTGCCGAGATTCCCATACGATAGATTTGAAAAAGGTTTGGTGTATTTGCACTGATATTTAAGTCCGTGCCAAAGTTATTGGCAAATCGATCAAAAAACAAAAAAATGCGCAAGGAATTATCTTTTTGCACGACAAAATTATACCCCGCTTCTGCGCCTATAATATACCCAATCTCACCCCTTGGATTATATGTCATTCCTGCACTTAAACCAAGATAGAATTTTGATCGTGGATCTTTTTGCTTTGGTTCAGGAATACCGGCAACTTTATTAAGAAGGCTTTGGTGTGTTTTTTGGACTTCTTGTAGGATTTCCTCTTGAGGCTTGAGATCGTCTTCATACCGAATCTCTGTGCGTTTTCCCCATAATGCCACATTAGAGAAGCATATATATAGACAACACAAAAGGGTAAAGCCTCTTGTTTTCAAGCATAATCCTTGTTTATAAGTGTTTTTATAAGCACTATTGTAGCAATTTCTGATATACTTTAGCTTAAGACTAAGTATCTTTTAAGGATTAATATGTGGAGAATATATAGTGTTGTGTTAGTCATATATATGGCGTGTATGTTTGGTTGGAGTTATGCAGCAGAAGGATTAACAGGGTTTTATAAAACACATGTAGGATCTGATGGGCGACAAGCCATTGTAGAGTTTTTTTATAAAGATGGTAAATATTATGCCTATGGTTTTGCAAATGTTGATGGTAGTCCACCCAAAAAAGATAGTAATAACAAAAATCCTGCATTGCGAGATCGATACGATAGAGGCACGATTTTTGTGTATGGCTTGGAAGGAGAAGGGGAAAAATATGAGGGTGGCAAGGTATATGATTTTCATAATGGTGAGATTTATTATGCCAGAGTGCGTTTAAAAGGCGATATGCTTACATTACATGGGAGTATAGATAAGTCAGGAATGATAGGTGTGGATAAAGTTTGGACAAGGCTTAGTAATGAGGAAGTGCGTCCATATTTGCATCTAAAACCATCTATGCAAGATGTCCTAAAAACATTAAAGGATTGGTAACAATAGCTTG
>NZ_FZPO01000076.1 GCF_900198655.1 Helicobacter equorum
TCTCCATGTAAAATCTCATCCAAATTATCAAATGCACCCAAAAGCTTATAATAATTCTCTTCGCTCAAATATTTCGTATCAAGGGGAAGGAATCTGAATTTCTCATCATTAATATTTTTGATTTCAAAATGCTCATCTATGAGTTTTAGCTCTTGCCATTCTTTGATTTGCTGTTTAAAGCCTGTGTCTTGAAAGATAGATTCTAGTATTTGCTCTGAATCTCTAGCGTGATTAGAGATAGTATCAAGACTAAAGACATAATGCACATTTTTAGCAAACTTTGGCTTACACCAAATTGCTTTTAGCTCATCTTCAAAATCCGCTATCAAGTCAATGATTCTAAAGGCTATTTTTTTGAGTTGATTTAGCTCATCAATCTTTTCTTTACTCCAATCTGTAATATCATCTACTACATATTTAAACATCCATAGATTAAACTGCTCTTGCAAAAAGGCTCTTGCGTTTTTGTGGATAAAAAAGTCGACTTCATTTTGCTTTTTGTAAGCGTATAGAATCTTTTTTATTTCTTCTTCTTGTAGCCGTATTTGCTTGTCTTTTAGGGCTTTGATAAATTCATCGCTTAAATCACTACTATTTTGTTTAAAGACATTGGGGAGATCTTGTAGCTCTTCTTTGTTGTTTAGCACATAGATTCTAATCTCTTCATCTATTTTAAACTTAAAAATAGCCTTGTTTTTGGCATTATCACTATTTGGGGTAAAGTAACTTGTATCAAAGATAAAGGTATAGTTAGAATCTTCGCTCTTAATCTCGGCATTATGATAGATGACATCAGATTTGACATAATAGAGATTTTGTGTTTTATAAAAAAGGCTTGTATCTTTAGAATTAGTATACACTCTAGCGTAAATGTTTTTGTGCAAGGGCGTATCATAGAAAAAGGGCGTGCCTGTTTCATTGAGATAGCTTCCAAAAAAATTATAAAGTTTATTGTAAATAGGATATTTTACTTCCTCTTTTTCTAGTTTTTCTTTGATAGTTTTGAAGTATTGTGATTTTATTTTGAGTAGATTGATAAAGCCACTTTTTTGTATTTTGTCTGTATTAAATAGGTTTTGAGTATCCTCTATTTGCACTCCAAGATACATAGATTCTAATTGTGAAAAAAAGGCTCGTCTGTAATCCATAGCTTTCCCTTAAAAATATTGTCCCTAAATATTAGATTCTATTATAAAAAGTTTTTATTAAGTTTAAAGAAGGTTGTATTTACTTTCTCCCATCCTCTAGCACTTTTCTCTCCCCTTTAGAATCTATCTCACACACGACATAGGGAAGTCCTTGCTTATTTAGCTCTGCCATAAATGGATCGGGGTCGTTTTGCTCCATATTCCACACGCCACCACCATTATTAGAATCTACTCCCTGATTTTCCCCACCTTTTGGCATATCGCTATTATCTGCGTTATTTTGTATTTTTAATGCTCCTATGCCCCATTTACCCTCGATGAGTAACTTTGCACCAATCATTGCTGGCACGCCTGTGGTATAACTCACACCTTGGGCATTGACTTCTTTATAACACGCCTCGTGATCACAGATATTATAGATATAAATTGTTCGCTCTTTGCCATTTTTCAAGCCTTTGATATAGCAACCGATGTGCGTTTGTCCTTTGGTGCGAGGCGCTAGAGAGACTGGATCTGGTAAAAGTGTCTTTAGCACTTGTATAGGCACGATTTTTTGCCCGTTATACTCTATTTCATCGACACGCAAAAGCCCTACATTCTCCAAGCATTTCATATGTGTGAGATAGGATTCTCCAAATGTCATAAAAAACCTAATCCGTTTTAATCCCTTGATATTGCGAACAAGAGATTCTAGCTCCTCGTGATAGAGTAGATAGCTATTTTTTGTGCCCACTTCTATATATTCCCATTCTTTCATCAAATCAAGCGGTGCTACATCCTGCCACTGCCCGCCAAAGTAACTTTCATTTTTTAAATCTTGTGTATTTGCATCTAGGCTAAAATGCTTTTCTTCTCGCTCAAACTTACGATAAATGATGTCTTTTTTTAGGTCTGTGTTTTTGGATAAGTCTTTGTCTTTGCTCCAAAACCTCGCCTTAGAGCTAACTTCGCGTAAATTAATTTCAGGATTAAAGTTTGTTGCAAATGCATAGCCGTGATTCCCTGCGTTACAATCAAGTATGTCTATGCTGTGAATCTCATCAAAATAATGTTTTTGTGCATACGCGCAAAAGACATTGGTAACACCCGGGTCAAATCCACTTCCCAAAAGCCCAAAAATCCCTGCTTCTTTGTAGCGTGTGTCGTATGCCCATTGCTCTTTATACTCAAAATGCGCAGAATCTGGGTGCTCATAGTTTGCGGTATCTAAATAATGTGTCTTTGTCCTTAGACACGCTTCCATAATGCTCAAATCTTGATAAGGCAAAGCGACATTTACCACAAGCTTTGGCTTGTATTTTTCTATCAAAGCCACCATAGATTCGACACTATCTGCATCCACACAATCTATCTCAATCTCACCTAAGCCTTTTTGCTTGATAGAATCTGCTATCACTTTGCATTTATCTAGTGTGCGAGAAGCTAAGATAATGCGTGAAAAAACCTCTCTATTCATCGCCATTTTGTGTGCTACCACACCACCTACGCCACCTGCACCGATTTGTAAAACACAAGCCATAATACATCCTTACAATAAAGTAAAACATTAAGTAGTTTGAGTTGTATTATAGCATTTAGTTATTGATTGATACTATGTTTCTTCCTATGTTGGTTGCGTGTTGTATAGAATCTAGCTTATCTACTAGTGTTTTGAACCTAACT
>NZ_FZPO01000065.1 GCF_900198655.1 Helicobacter equorum
AGCGAAGCGAAGAATCTAAATCCATTGAATCCGCCCTTAAAAATAATCCAAATCTACTAATAAAAGGAAATAACTTAATAGCACTTCATTGCCTAAAATACAAATACGCCAAACAAGTAAAACTAATCTACATAGACCCACCTTATAATACCGGCAATGATAGCTTTAATTATAACGATAGATTCAATCACAGCACTTATCTATGCTTTATGAAAAATCGCCTAGAAATTGCAAGAGAGCTTTTGCGTGATGATGGCGTGATTTTCGTGCAATGCGATGATAACGAACAAGCGTATTTAAAAGTGCTAATGGATGAGATTTTTGGGAGAGAGAATTTTATTTGTAATTTTATTTGGAGAAAACGAGCAGGAGGTGGGAATGATTCTAAATTTGTAGCTATTGAACATGAAAATATTTTAGCCTTTTCTAAAAAAATATTACATTTAAAAATGTTTGCTTTAAAAAGAAATGATTTGAGTAAGTATAAAATAGATGAAAAAGGCTATTATTTAGAAAAACCTCTTAATGATACAGCTTTACAAGATAGTCCAGGATTACATTATGATATAGAATTGCCTAATGGCATAACTCTAAAAGGAAAAGAACATCAATGGAAAATGTCTCATAATAAATTTATTGAAAAAAAATCAAATAATGAAATTCTTTTTAAAAGCAATAACAAAGTTTATTACAAGCATTACATTGATATTGAATCTGGAATTTTACCAACTTCAATAATGTATAATCTAGTGTTAAATTCATCGGGAACAAAAGAGATAAAAGGTATTTTTACTGAAAAGTTATTTGCCACACCAAAACCCGAAGCCTTACTTCAAAGAATTATAGAAATCTCTACAAACGAAAATGATTTAGTGTTAGATTTTTTTGCAGGGAGCGGCACTACATTAGCAGTAGCGCATAAAATGAAAAGAAAATATATAGGCATAGAGCAAATGGAGTATATTGAATCTATCACAAAAGAGCGGCTAAAAAAGGTAATAGACGGCGAAAGCGGCGGCATAAGCAAAGCAATAGAGTGGAGCGGCGGCGGAAGCTTTATCTATTGCGAGTTAGCGCCATTAAATGCTAGTTTTATAGAAAAAATAGAAAACTCACGCGATGAAAACGAGCTAAATAAAATTTATGAAGATTTACAAAAATTAGCTTTTATTGATTATAGAGTGGATATTCAAAGTGATTTAAATGATTCAGAATTTGTAGCTTTAAGCTTTGAAGAAAAAAAGAGAATTCTAAAAAAATGCTTGGATAGAAATATGGACTATATCCCTTATGCTGATATGGAAGATAGCGAGTATAAAATAGATGAGCAAACTAGAATTCTAAATGATATTTTTTATAAAAAAGTTGAAATGATATGAAAAAATTTAAGCAATATTTAAGCAAATTTGGCTATGATTCCGCTACCAGACCGCCCACAGCTCTGTTTTATACATCTGCAAAGGAGAGGCGGTGCTTTTTATGAACTATCCAAAATCTTTTAAAACAATCAGCGAACTTTTAGAGATATTAAAAAATCGTGGTTTAATCATCAATGATGATAAATTTGCTAGTGATTTTCTATATAATGTAAATTATTATAGGCTTAGTGCTTATTTTATCCCTTTTTATAAAAGCGAAAATGTATTTAAAAGTAATATTACATTTGAAAATATTTGCGATCTTTATGAATTTGATAAAGAGCTAAGGGGAGTTATTTTCAAATATTTAGAACAAATAGAAATTATTTTGCGAACTAGAATTTCTCATATTCACGCAAGAGAATATGGAGTATTTGGCTATTTAAACAATGAAAATTCTTTAAATAGAACATATAAGAGAAAAAAAGATAATGTTAAAACGCTGTATAAAGAATTTATGGAAAAAGTAGAGCAAGAAAAAAGTCGCTCAAATGAAGTGTTTATAAAACACATAAAAGAAAAATATAAGACAAACGATTTGCCTATTTGGGCTTTGAGTGAAATTCTAAGCTTTGGGACGCTGACAAAATTATATGCTATTTTGCCAAAGGCTTTAAAGAAAGAAATAGCTAATAGTTTTAATAAAAATTTAGATATTGAAATATTTGATAACTGGCTTTTAGGGCTTACTGTGATAAGAAATACTTGCGCTCATCACGCTAGAATATGGAATAGAAAATTTACACCTTCTTTTAAATATCCTAAAAAACTAAATGATTTTTTAAGCAAGGAAGTAAAAAATAATCAAATATTTTTTGCTTTGAGCGTAATGCTGGTGCTTTTAAACAATAACAAGCTTAAAGATGAATTAGTTAGTTTATTTAAGAAATATCCAAATGTAGATACAAGTGAAATGGGCTTTATGCACAACTGGCAAGAATTTAAAATGTGGAGGGAATAATAATGAGTAAATTATATGAAGAAGTAATTACAGAATATGGCAAAAAGCCTCTAAGGGATATGCAAATCCCAAGCTATATAAAAGATAATATTAGCAAAGAGCTTCGCCCTTATCAAACAGAAGCTATAAAAAATTATTTAGCAAATAATGAAACAATAAAGAAAAATCATTTAATGTTTAATATGGCAACAGGTAGCGGCAAAACGCTAGTAATGGCTGCACTTATGCTAGAATGCTATAAAAGAGGGTATAGAAATTTTGTGTTTTTTGTAAATTCTACTTCAATTATAGAAAAAACAAAGGCAAATTTTTTAGATAAATATTCTTCAAAATATCTATTTAAAAATAATATTTTAATAAATGATAAAAATATAGAAATAAATGCTATAAATAACTTTAATGAGAGTAAAGAAAATGCGATAAATATTTATTTTAGCACTATTCAAGGGCTTTTTAGTCTTTTTAAAGATGAAAAAGAAAATTCACTTACGCTTGAAGACTTACAAAACTATGAAATAGTATTTTTAGCAGATGAAGCACATCATTTAAACGCTGATACTAAAAAGGCTTTAACTCAAAGCGAACAAGATAATAAAGAAGGCTGGGAGAGTATCATAAAAAGGGCTTTTGATAGCCACGAAAATAATCTAATGCTAGAATTTAGCGCTACTTTGCCAAATGATAAAAAGGTCTTAGACAAATATCAAGATAAAATTATTTATGAATATGCTTTAAGAGAGTTTTGTTTAAATGGATATTCAAAGAGAATTTTTCTAGTAAAATACGATGATAAAGAGCTAAAAACAAGATTGTTAGGAGCTTGTTTATTAAGTGCTTATAGAGAGCTTTTAGCAAGGGATAATAATATAGAATTAAAGCCTGTGGTGCTTTTTAAAAGTGAAACTATAAACTTATCAAAAGAAAATCAAAAATTATTTAATGAAATATTACAAGATTTAAGCACTGATGATATAAGTGAATTTTACAAAAATATAGATAAAAATGATGAGCTTTTCAAATATAGCATAGATTATTTCAAAAGGCAATTTAATCAAAATTACGCAAATATTTTAGCCTTACATTTAAAAAATGCTTTTAAAGATATGTATCAGCTAAATGCAAATGATGATAAAGAAATAAAAGACTATCAAATAAAGCTAAATACACTTGAAGATAAAGAAAATCCTATAAGAGTGATTTTCGCAGTAGATAAACTAAACGAGGGCTGGGATGTGCTAAATCTCTTTGATATAGTGCACTTAGGCTCAGCGGTGGCTAAAAACACAGCAAAAACTACTACAAAAGAAGCGCAGTTAATCGGTCGTGGGGCTAGGTATTATCCTTTTGGTGAAGGCGAAGAAAAATATAAGCGCAAATATGATACTGAATTATTTGAAGAACTTACAATGATTGAACGCCTTAGCTATCACGCTTTAAATGATGTAGAGTATATTAGTAGTATTAGAAAAGAGCTAAAATCACAAGGTTTATTATTTGATGAAAAAGAAGGCATTGTAGAGCTAAATCCTAGCAAAAAAGCCAAAGAAATTACAAATAAAAATGAGATTTTTTATATAAATAATAAAAAAATAATGCTTGACAATCGTTCTCTTTTTAATAGTGAGAAAATAAAAAGAGAATTAGAGTGCTTAGAAATATCATATATAGGGCATAAAGTAAGCAATAGTGAAGAAAAATTTGAAGATGAAGAATATAACGCAATAACTGAATTTAAAAAAATATTTGAAGTGGGCGAAAAGTTAGAATATAAAATATTTGCTAAGGCGATGAATATTTTAAAAATTGATATAAAAAATATACAAGCTTATGATAAAACACTAAAAAGCAAAAAAGATTTTTATAATAATCTTATTGCACCACTAAAATTATCATTTAATAAAAATCAAAAATTTAACGATTCAATAATAAGGCTTGATATAGCTAAATATATTCTTGCTAATTATAAAGAGATATTAAATAAAGAAGCTAAAAATTTTGAAATTAGCGATTTTGTAGCTAATAAGCTAGTAAATATAGGCACTAGAAAAATTATCAAAGATGGCAATTATGAAAATGGGCAAATGTCATTTGATAAAGTAAAAAATAGCCCTTATGAGTGGTTATATTATGATAAATTTTCTTTTGATAGCAATTTAGAACTAGAATTTTTAGAGTTTATAGATGCCAATAAAGATAGAATTGATAGGAATTTTAGCGAATGGATAATTATGCGTAATGAAGGCTTTGAAGAGTTTAAAATCTATGACAATAGAAAAGAGCTTGATACATATGGAGAGGGCTTTGAGCCTGATTTTATATTTTTTGGAAAGCCAAAAGAAAAAGCTAAGCTAGATTATTTATCAGCAGAAATAATAATGGAAAGTAAAGGCTTACATTTATACACAAAAGATAAATGGAAAGAAAATTTAATGCTAGATGAAATAGATAAAAAAGTGTTTAAAGCTGTGAAAGATTTTAGCACTCAAATAGAGATTAATGTATTTGCTTTACCATTTTTCTTTGGTAAGGCAAATACTGAAAACAAAAACTTTAAGGAGCAGTTTTATGACTTTTTTAAATAAGCCGACTTAAAAACAAAAAAAAGAGAGAAAAGGAATATCCCTCTTTATCCCTTTTTAAAAACATCATAAAAACTTTTTTATAAAAATTAGAAAATGGAATACAAACCACTTAAAAGCAAGATATACAAAGCTTTTAAACATATATGTAGCTTTGCAAATAAGGAGTGAGACTATGGTGCATAAGATGCTAAATAATGGATTGATGATGCCACTTCTTGGGTTTGGGACTTATGGGGTAACAAACACACATACGCTTATGATGGCGATAGATTGTGGGTATCGCCTGTTTGATACTGCTCAAATGTATGGAAACCAGTCACAAGTAGGTGTAGCGATACGAGAAGCTATGAGTGTATATGGGCTAAAGCGTGAGGAATTTTTTGTTACCACCAAGTTATCTAGCAATATGAGTGGCGAGTATGCGATAAAAAGCATAGAATCTACGCTTAAGATTCTCAATCTAGATTATATAGATTTACTTTTGCTTCACGAACCTTATGCACAAGCCAAAGCAATGTATAACGCTATGGAAAATGCCTACAAGCAAGGCAAACTTAAAGCCATAGGCGTATCAAACTTTATACCAAGTGTTTTTAGCGAGTTTGTAAAGACTTGCGAGATATTCCCAGCTATTAATCAATGTGAAGTACATATGTATTACCAGCAGTCACATTTACTCCAAGCTATGAAAGCTTATGGCACACTTGTGCAATCATGGAGTCCTTTTATAGCAGGTAAGAATGAGCTTTTTGCTAATCCTAGTTTGATACGCATTGCACATACCTATCAAAAAAGTGTTGCACAGGTAGCATTAAGATTTTTGGTGCAACAAGGCATTATAGCTATTCCAAAAGCTTGTAATCTAAAACATATGCAAGAGAATCTTGAGATTTTTGATTTTGCTTTAAGTGCGGAGGATATGCAAATTCTTAGGGCGTTGGATAAAAACACGACACAATTTAGTTGGGGATATTAGTAAATATATAGAAGCTAAGATATTTTCAAAAGTAGAGATTGCTTAGAATCTCACGCTTTATCCATGATAGTTTGGTGCTTCTTGTGTAATGATGACATCATGGACATGAGATTCTCTAAGTCCTGCTGAAGTGATCTCTACAAACTCTGCTTTTTCCCAAAGCTCTGTGATACTTCTACTTCCCAAGTAACCCATACACGAGCTTAAGCCACCTGTAAGTTGATGCACAACATCGCTAATCTTACCACGATATGGGACACGCCCTTCAATCCCTTCGGGCACGAGTTTTTCTTGGGCTGTTCCCTCTTGAAAATATCTATCTGCACTACCACGTGTCATCGCACCGATACTACCCATACCGCGATAGCTCTTATACTGTCGTCCTTGATAGATCATCAAATCCCCGGGTGATTCTTCTGTCCCTGCAAGGAGCGATCCTATCATCACACTTGAAGCACCAATAGCCAAGGCTTTGGCAATATCACCAGAATATTTAATGCCTCCATCGGCAATAATAGGAATGTCATAGCTTTGTGCAGCTTGTGCACAAAGATCTATAGCTGAAATTTGGGGCATACCCACACCTGCTACAATCCTTGTTGTGCAAATACTACCAGGTCCTATACCCACTTTTACCGCATCAGCACCAGCCTCTATGAGATCCCTTGTCGCTTGAGGTGTTACCACATTCCCCACGATGACATCAACGCTAAGCTTGGCTTTAATGTCTTTTAGCGTGCGTATGACATTTGCTGAATGTCCATGCGCTGAATCTAACACAAGCACATCAACCCCAGCCTCTACTAACGCCTGTGCGCGTTCTAAGCCAAACACACCAACCGCTGCACCTACGCGCAATCGTCCAAAATCATCTTTATTGGAATTTGGATATTCGATGCGTTTTTGAATGTCTTTTATAGTGATAAGCCCTTTTAGAATCTCATTTTTATCGACTATAGGGAGTTTTTCGATTCTGTTTTTGTGCATAATGTCGCGTGCTTGTTCTAGTGTGGTCCCTACATCTGCAGTGATAAGTGGAGTTTTTGTCATGACATCACCCACTTTTTTTTGTAAATCTGTCTCAAATCTTACATCGCGATTTGTCAAGATTCCAATGAGTTTGCTATAACGATCCACCACCGGCACACCAGAGATTTTATAATTATCTGTGATAGCCTTTGCCTCGGCAAGCGTCGCATCAGCTAGGATATAGATAGGATCCACGATGACACCACTCTCACTCTTTTTCACCTTTCTGATTTGGTTAACTTGAGATTGTATATCCATATTTTTGTGTATGATACCAATCCCCCCAAGTCGAGCCATAGCGATAGCTGCGCGATATTCTGTAACTGTATCCATAGCCGCAGACACGAGAGGAATATTGAGTGTGATATTTTTGGTAAGCTTGGTTTGGAGATTGACTTCTTTGGGCAAAACCTCCGAATATGCAGGAATGAGCAAAACATCTTCAAATGTGAGGGCTTTTTGTAAGATTTTCATAAAAACTCCTTAGATCTATGAGTTACCAAGTTCTTTTTCTAAACCATAGGCGATATTGAGGATTGTTTGTTCTTCGCAATGATTGCCAATAAATTGCATACCAATAGGCAAGCCTTTAAGGGTTGAGAGAGAATCTGAAGGTACACAAATCGCGGGTAATCCTGCAAGATTCACACCAATTGTGTAAATATCGCTTAGATACATTTCTAAAGGTGAGGCAGTTGTACCAAATTTAGGTGCAACACTTGGTGCTATAGGTGATAAAATCACATCACATGACATAAACAATTCTAGATATTGTGCCTTGATAAGCTCACGCACTTTTTGTGCTTTGAGATAATAGGCATCATAATATCCGCTACTAAGCACAAAGTTTCCTAGCATAATTCTTCGTTTGACTTCATCACCAAAGCCTTGTGTGCGAGTGTTGAGATATACATCAGCGAGGTTTTTGCAATGTGAGGCACGATTGCCATAGCGCACACCATCAAAACGTGCAAGGTTAGAACTAGCTTCAGCTGTGCAAATAATATAATATGCAGAGATATGATAGTTTGTTTCTAGCATATTTTGCTCGACTATGGTATGTCCCATAGATTCTAAAAGCTTGATAGTCTGCTCATAGCGCTCTTGTGTCTGTGTGTCTGCGCATTTTAGCCACTCACGCAAGACCCCCACACGATAGCGGACATTATTATCAAGATTAGCAAAAGTGTTTGTGGAAGGGAGCTGTAGCGATGTAGAATCTTTGCTATCATACCCACTAATTGCATCAAGAAGTAAGCTTGCATCTTCAACATTTTGGGTAATTGGTCCAATTTGATCCAAGCTTGAGCTATAGGCTATAAGCCCATATCGACTAACTCTTCCGTATGTAGGTTTCAAGCCTACACAGCCACAGAATCCTGCAGGTTGTCTAATAGATCCGCCTGTATCACTTCCTAATGACGCCACTGCCAAACCACCAGCTACTGCTGCCGCAGAACCACCACTACTACCACCGGGCACTCTTGAAGTGTCGCGAGGATTTTTTGTACGTCCATAGCAACTAGATTCTGTGGTGCTTCCCATAGCAAATTCATCCATATTTGCACGACCAAACGCCGACATACGATTTTTGTGAAGATTTTTTATAACACTTGCATTGTATGGAGATTTATAGCCTTTTAGAATCTTAGAGGCACAGGTAATCTCCCAATACTTAACATTAATATTGTCTTTAATAAGGATTGGCACACCCTCATCATTAGAATCCTCAATCTCGCCTATATAGGCGTTTAGCTCCATATTTTCTCTGGCTTTTTGTTTGATGCGTTGTTTTAGTTCTGTAACCTCTTGTGGTTTGAGATTAAGTGCTTGTTTTAGTGTTAGCATAAGGACCTCGAAACAAAATTATTTAGGGAAATTCTGTATGCAATTATAAAAATTCCAAGCTTAAAACGCACTATCACACTATTTTACAATCGAATACACACCTTTGTTGTGTTGCAAAATTTCTAGCAAATTCCCACTTTTAAACATATTGCAAATAAGGATTGGTAGTTTATTTTCTCTCGCAAGGGCTATGGCAGTATCATCCATCACCTTAATATGCTCACGCAATGCCTCTTCATAACTTACAGATTCTAGCATTTTGGCATCGGGATATTTCTTGGGATCTTTGTCATATACGCCATCGACCTTTGTTGCTTTGATAATGACATTTGCTTCAATTTCTATAGCACGCAAAGTCGCCGCACTATCGGTTGTAAAAAATGGATTTCCCGTTCCTGCCGCAAAAATGACAACTCGACCTTTTTGTAAATGGCGAATGGCTCGACGATGAATATAACTTTCGCACACTTCTTGAATCTCAATAGCACTTTGCACGCGCACTTCTACACCCAAAGATTCAAGCGCTTCTTGCACCGCCACAGCATTAATCACGGTGGCAAGCATACCCATATAATCTCCGCTTGTGCGACGAATGATACCACCTTGTGCAGCACTCACTCCGCGTATGATATTGCCCCCACCAATCACTAACCCTATCTCAAACCCTGCGTTTTTTAGCGTCTTAATTTCTTTGGCTATGTATTCTAAAATGTCTATATCAATTCCAAATCCACTTGCACCACTCAATGCTTCACCAGAAAATTTAATTAGCACTCGCTTAACCTGCATAGCCTCTCCTTATAAGGTTCATAAATTTTGTAAAATTGTGTGGGATTTTACATAACCTTGCTTTAAAGCAAGCTGTAAAGAAGAATTATATTTTTAAGGTTATAAATTAAGCAGAGTATTTTGGCATAACTTTTGCTTTCAACTAAAACATAAATGAAAATTTTCAACACAAAGGATACATATGCTAAGGTCTCTGTGGTCTGGTGTGAGTGGTATGCAAGCCCATCAAGTTGCGTTGGATGTGGAAAGTAACAATATTGCGAATGTAAATACGGTAGGTTTTAAATACTCTAGGGCATCATTTGTTGATATGCTTTCACAAATTAAGCTGATTGCGACTTCACCCTATAAAAATGGGTTGGGAGGACAAAATGACTACTCGATTGGGCTTGGTGTCGGCGTAGAGGCAACTACAAAGGTTTTTTCTCAAGGTAATACACAAAATACAGATGTAAAGACAGATATTGCTATTGAGGGTGATGGCTTTTTTATTATAAGTCCTGATCGTGGCACTACGCATAATTACACGCGTAACGGAGAATTTCTTTTTGATGCCAATGGGAATCTTGTAACTACAGGTGGGTATGTGGTCCAAGGTTGGGTAAGAGATACGCTTGATAGTGCTAATACTGCGCAAATGAGTGAGTTTGACTTTTTTAGAGTGGATAATACTGGTCCAGTGCGTAATATCCAAATAGATCCAGGTATGGTAATGCCCGCACGATCAACTACAAGCGTAACATTACGTGCTAATCTTAATGCCGGACGACACACAGAAAGTGTAGCTGATATAGCCGCACTAGATTCTACGGTTGCAACTGCTTCTGATGGTGTAGCACCGGTGTATGATTCTAGAGGGCGTCTTGCACAAGTGGGTGAAGATTTTGGTGTGCTATTTAATGGTGATGGTGATGCATTTGGCTTGACAGAAAATCAAGGTATTTGGATAAGTTATAAAAATGCTGTGATACGCAATGAGATTGAACGCACAGATGAAGTAAGCACTATAGGAATTAATGGAGAGGTCATAACCTTTAGCAACAATTCTGGTCTCACAGGTATTAGTAATGTCGTAGCTGCACAAAATGCTATTAATGCATATCGCGATAAAACCGGTGTAGAGGCGTATGTAGATTCTGGTATGTTGCGATTAGAAAACCGCAATCAAATGGATGGAAGTGAAAAGGTTAAAAATATTCGTATTACTATCGGAGGAACAGGAGCATTTGCAAACTTTGTAGAAGGAGAGGAAGATATTACTGCATTTAGATATCGCTACACAAAATCAAATGATGCAGATTCTACAACAGGGCAATTCCGCACTACAGAGGATTTACGCGCATTGATACAATATGATGCTAATATGATTAAAAACCCGGAAAAGCAATATCACGAGAGCACCGCAAGTGTTGGTGTAACAGTCAATAAATATGGTATGTTTGAAATGGTAAATCAAAATGATGAAGATGGTGAGGTGCGAAATCTCAATATCTATGTGAGTGCACACTCTTCAGGAAAGATTACAACAAACATTCTCTTTAGAGATACGATGAAAGCCTTAAATACTTCAATGTTTATTGAAGGTGGTCCTGTCATTGCATCTGGAAAAATCAATAAAACTACCCATAGCACAAGTGTTGATGTGGTAGATAGCTTAGGTAGTAAGCATAATTTGCGTTTTGAATTTTGGAAAACAGGTGATGCAGAATGGAGTTTTAGAGCTATCGTGCCTGAACCTGCACAATTTATCGGTGGGACTGCCGAGCGTCCTAATATTTTTGAAGGTGGTAGAGCGACATTTAATAGCGATGGAAGTCTTGCGGGCATGAATCCACCTATTGTGCAGATTGATCCCAAAAATGGTAGCAATCCTCAACGTATCGAGCTTAAGTTTGGGGCAAACCAAACATTTGGCGGTCTTACAAGCGTGGATAAAATATCTGAAACATATGCCATTAACCAAAATGGTTATCAAGCAGGGGATCTAATGGATATACGCTTTGATTCTAATGGTTCGTTGCTTGGAGCATTTAGTAATGGTAAATCCATAGCCCTAGCACAAGTTGCACTTGCTAACTTTGCTAACAATGCAGGTTTGCAGGCTGAAGGTGGCAATGTCTTTTCACGCACCGGAAACTCTGGAGAACCTATGGTTGGAGCAGCAAATACTGGTAGGCGTGGTGGTGTGAGTGGAAGTAAGCTAGAGATGAGCAACGTGGATTTAAGCCGTAGCCTTACACAGCTTATTGTTGTGCAAAGAGGATTCCAAGCTAACTCAAAAGCCGTAACAACTTCCGATCAGATTTTAAATACGCTTTTAAACCTTAAACAATAATTTTTATAGAGATTTGGG
>NZ_FZPO01000023.1 GCF_900198655.1 Helicobacter equorum
GATGGTAGCCCTAAAATAAAGCACTCCAAAATAGATAGAGAAAAATACATTGATCTTTTTAATAATGAAATTGATATCAATGAAAAAGAAGGAATCTTTGGGTGTTATAATTATTTTAATACATGCACAGAAAACAAAGACAATGATGAACTTTTTGAATTTATGAAATTTATCTGTGAAACAAAAATATTTGTTTTAGTAACGCTTAATGCTAATGAAGATGAGCAAAAAATATTTGATTCTATAAATTCAACTGGCGAACCATTGAATGCAAGCGATATTATTAAAAATACTTTGTTTGATAAAGCTATAAAAATTAACAATGAAGAATGGGCATTGAATATTTATGAAGAATATTGGGAAAGCGTTTTTGAAAAAGATGATGAAATGAGAAAATTTTGGATTACCAAAATAGGTAAAGATGCTAGAACTAGGAGTGAGAACCTATTACATTCTCTTGCACTTATCAAAGGCTTTTTTGATTCTCAAAAAGATAAACTAAGCGAATTAAGCTTGATTTATAAGACACACATTTCTAGTTTAGATAACAAGGAAGATTTAGAAAATTTCTTAAGCGAAATAAAGGCATACGCAAATATTTATAGTGAATTTCCAAAAATCACCAAACAAACTTTTTATACATTTAATGATTTTAAATCTAGATTATTCCATATTCTCAATATTTCAGATATTATGGTTTTTATACCAGTAGTTTTGTATATATTCAAAACAAAGGATTTGCACGAACAAGAACAAATGTGTAAGGTTATTGAAACACTTGTTATGAGATTTTATATAACTCACAAAGCTACAAATGGTTTTAATAAACCATTGGGTGAGATACTAAAAAAAAGCAGTTAATACAGATAGTTTGATTGATTTTATAAACAATCATAATGCTTTTATTTTACCAAGTGATGATGAGATGCGCAACAAACTAAAAACCTTGTGGGATAATGGCGACAATAAAAGGGCAAATCTAATTTTATTTTGGATAGAGTTATTTAGGCGATCAAAAGAACAAAATACAAAAGATATTGTGGAATTAGCAGATGTTTATAGTCTGGAGCATTTAATGCCTCAATCTTGGGAGGAAAATTGGCGTCAATATGCAAATAATGATGATGAGGCATATGAACTCATTTATCAAATAGGTAATATGACAATTTTAAAAAGTGCGTTAAACTCATCACTCAAAAATAGAGATTGGGAAACAAAGCTCAATGGTGATGGAAAGCTAAAAAATTGCATCAAGAGAAGCGCTGATTTAATTGTCAATAAGGAATTATTAGACAAGAAAGTTTGGAATAAAGATGAAATTGAAAAACGCACAAAGATTCTAAGCGATAATTTTTTAGAAATTTGGAGTATTGAATAATTAAGAAAATAGTTTCATAATTAAATGCTAAAATCCACAAAAACTAAAAATGTTTTTGAAAATATCTTTAGTTTTTGAGTTTTTGGATATGGTCTTTTAGCTGTGTGAGAATCTGCGTATTGAGTGTTTTTAGAGTTTGCAATGTTTTTATGTGTTTCTCACTCACGGCTTTAAGTGCAGATTGTGTATCTCGTATAAGGGCTTTAGCAATGTTGTTGTGCAAAAAAAACCGATCTTGGTAGTATTCAAACCCTATCGCATTATTTAGCATATCACGAATATTTTCCATATTTGGTTCATAAAGCGGAAATGTGTCGCTGTCTTTTTGGTGATTGTGGATTCCTTGTTTGATTTTAGAATCTATTTCAAGACACACAAGTTTAATGGTATTTTTTAGTGTTTTTTCCAAAAGTTGCGCGAGAGTTTGTGTTTGACCCTGCAGAGAGATTTTTAGTGTGTCTATAGTAGCTTGAAAAGTTAGAGGAATTTCATGAAAATGCAAAAACCATTCTTGCAAATGCGATGGGAGACTTGAGACATAAGGCAAAAAGAGGGGCGTATGTCTTTGGTGCGTGTGCAAAGCGTGGTTTTCCCATTCTTGCAAGATTGTTGCAAACGAGGGGAGAGTATCAAGAAATTCTATACCAAAATGCTTTATTGCACCAAAGAGTGTATGCCATTGTGATGTAAATGGGTTATCTTGCCTTTGCAAGGTATTTAGCACCACATCTAGTGGCAACATATACACATCTTTTTGGTATTCTTGCGTTGTTTTTAGTCCTATAGCATTCTTTCGTGCTTTGCTAAAAGAAAGTTTAGTTCGCTCCAATGCACCAAAAAGTTGCTGTGTGAGCGTGAGCAAACGCGAATCTAGCACACTAAAAAGTTGTTGCGATTGTTTGATAAGATCTTGGTTAATTTCTAGTGTGCCATAAGATTCTAAGCTTGTTGTTAGGTTGTTAAGATGGATTTGTGGGATATGCAAACGCCGATAATATTTAAGCACTAACCCACGCAAGATATACAATGTTTTATGCGCTTTGTTTTGCATCTTTTGTGGCATAAGGTGCGTGTGAATAAATTCCAAAACTTCATTAAAGCCAGATTCTATATAAAGCGTTTCTTTCTCATCATTTGTGATTTGGGATTTTGCCTTGAGTGCATTTTTGGCAGAAATTGCGATGATATTTTCAAAAATTCCGCTAAATGCCTCTTGTGCATAGCGCAAACTCGTATGAAGTTCGGTAGCGTTTTTTAATCTATCTTTTTGTTTTAGCACACATAAACTTTTGGCACGATAGTGTCGGATATGTGTATTGAGAATTTCGCGTTCGCTATTTTTGCCAACATTATCAATGAGGCTTACCCAAATGATTCCATCGACTTCTTGGAGGATTGTGTTGGTTATGTCGGTATCTTCTTGATTTTGGGAGTTAAAACCCGGAGTGTCCAAAAATGTAACTTCTTGGAGAAGTGGCACAGGCGCATAGAGTTTGTAATGGCTAATTTGTGTATTTATCGTTGGCTGCACTTGTTCTAAAAACTCAAGTGGTGCAAAAGTATGCGTGCCATCTTTATAAAAAATCTCTAGGTGCAAATTTTCCCCATAGCTAATCTCACACACTTTGGAAGTAAGCGGTATGATTCCGCTAGGTAGGATTTCTTGTTCAAGCAATGCATTTAAAAAAGTGCTTTTACCGCTAGAGAATTGCCCTATTACCGCAATTTTTAGTGGTGCATCAAGCCGTGAAAGAAGTTTTTGAAAAAGCGCAGAATCTGCAGAATCTAGCATAAAATGTTGGCTAAGAATTGTGCGTGTAGCGATGATACTTTTGGCTAGAGGATTCTGGTAGGCAAGCGCGCTAAATTGGGTGATAAAATCTTGCAAAACACTCATTCTAGCTCCTTATAGGCTTGTATGATATGCTCTTTAAGTTGTATGATAGAATCTAGCTTGGATACAAGGGCATCTTTTGTTTCTTGATTATTGCTTTTTTCAAATTGTTCTAGGGCTTTTTGCAATACCTCATTTTTGTGCGTGATTTGGTGTTGAAAATCTCGCGTGATAGCCATACTAATGGTATCAAAAAATTCCAATAATGCTTCTTTTGTATGTGTGGATTTGGTAAAGATTAATTCACTAAATTGCTTAAAGGTATCCCTAAATAGTGAATCTAGCTTATTTGCAAGCGTACTTGATGACTTGAGCGCAAAAACCTCTTGGCTTAGTGTATGCACAAAATGTGCAATTTGTTCATCTTTGGCATAAAAACTAAAGCTTGGTGGCGTGTGCGAGAGATTGAGGTTTATACAAAATTCTTGCAATTTTGTATCCACTTCTTGAATAAGATGTGTGATTTTGGTGTTAAGTTTGTATTTGTATTCGCGTGTGATGTCTGTAAAAATATCCTTGAGTGCGATACTAAATAGTTCATTAAGATCGTCTTTGGTAACATTTCGATTTTGTTTTGTTGCATATGTGAGGTTTTGTGTAACACGCTCTTTTAGTCTGTCTTGAGAGGTTTGGAGCGACATTGTGATAAAGTCATTAAGAATCTTGAGTGTGGTTTGGAGTTCTTGTTTTTGGGTTGTAATAGTCTGGGCAATATGTGCAGATTTCTTTTCTAGTAGGGTATTTTGTTTTTGTTGTTGAGTGATAAAATCTTGTAGTTCCTCTTTGCTTGCATGTAAAATCTTAGATTCTAAAGAGAGATCTTGCGTGATGTCTTGTGCAATGTTGGCAAAAGATTTAAGACAAAGATAGGCTATATCACGCGCTTTGAGGCTATTTTCACCTAAAAGCATGGTATCTAGGTATTCTTCGATAGCCAAAATGCCTGTTTGCTCCAGAGGCATTGGCGCAATATTTTGTGTGCGTGCAATAAGGGCGTTATAACTAGAGATTGGTAAAAATGTAATGCGTGAAAGAATCGCGTGTGAATCAAGGCTTTGAGAAATTTTTACAATAGCATTTTGGAGACTTTGCTTGGTGTATTCTAAACTTTGGTGTAGCTCCTCTGGTGTGATGAGATCTGATCGCGTAAGCACCACAAGAAGTCGTGAAATATTGCGCTCTATGAGGGTTTCTAGTATAAAATCTACATCAACTTGTGTCGCGGCACAACTTGCGTTCATAAGGTGAATGAGCACATCACAATCTTTAATATAGTCTTTGGTAATTTCTTCACGCTTGGTAATTGGATCATCTAATCCGGGTGTATCGACTATATGCACACCACCTTGCAAAAACTTTAGGGGGGTAAAAAGCTCTACCTTTTTGATGAGGTTGCACATTTTACTTGCGTGATTGGCTGAAGTATAGGCGCTAAGCTCGTGAAGTTCAATGTGTTTTTGTAAGCCTTGCGGCGTGATATATTCTTGTAATGTGTCTGCAAAGGCTTCCTGTGTTTGTTGCACAAAACGCCTAAGTCCCTCATCGGTAGCCGAATCTAAGAGAATCTCTTCCCATTCTTTTTGATTCCAAAAATGCACCTTAGCATATTGTTTTGTATCGTATTGCAACACTGTGAGATTAGCGGTTTCTGGGATGGTAGAACTTCCCAAAATCTCCTCACCAAGCAATGCATTTAAAAAGGTGCTTTTTCCTGCACTAAGCACTCCTGTAACACCTATGGAAAATTTTTGCTCTTTTGCGTTATGCCATATTTTTTGGAGGGCTTGTATTTGAGAATCTTGGGTGCATAGGCTTTGGAGGGCTTGGTAAAATTCTTCTATACGCGCGTGTGTGTGGCAGAGATCTCTTTGGGTGGAGTGTGTATGTGTAGGCTCTTGTGAATCTTGTTTGTGTGATTGAATACTAAGTAAAAGATGATGAAAATATGCTTTGCTAATGACTTGTGCTTCACAGAGTGTGAGAAAATGTTTCATAAGTGTAGCATAGAGAGGCTGTGTAAGTTTGGGGGTGATAAGATTTTTTATTGTATTAAGATCATCGATGGTAGGCGTTTTGTCAAAAAATTGCGTAAAAAACTCCTGAATAACCTGTGTTTGGCTAAATTTTGGCAAAAGTGCTTCATCACACGCATATACAAGAGCAAGCATTTCATCATTTTCTAAAAGATATGTATCTAGCTGTTGTAGCTGCTCTTGTGTCATACCTATAATCCTTTTTTACTAGTATCCTCAAGATTTTCTAGGCGTTTGGCGATGACACTTAGCTGGTATTGTAAAAAATTTAGCACCATTGTAAGTTTTTGTGGATCTTGTTGTGGCATACTCAAACCCTCAAAAAGCACCAATAAGCGATCTTGCAAGAGTTTTAGAAATGTTTTTTCATCATTGAACGCTTGTTTGTTGTGAGATTCATTAATCACAGAAATCATAGAGGGTTTTAAGCGTGTTTTAGCGTTAGTATGCGTTGTTTGGGTTTGGTTTGTTGTATGATTTGTGGTTGTAGGCGGTGTGTTTGCGGTTACTTTGTCTTGGGTAAAAGGTCCCTGAAGCATTGTACTAAGGGTTTTTAGATCCATAGGTGCTGTATTGGGATCTGTAGATTCACTTGTTGTCGGATTTGTTGTTTGTATGTGTGAATCTTGTGTTGTGGCTTTGTGTGTCGGAGAATCTGCTGGTGTATCTAAGGTGTTATCACCCTCAAGCGTGTTAATTGTCTCTAGGATAATATCTTTTAGTTCCATTGGAGTAACCATTCTTGAAATTTTTTATTTTGTGTGGGATTTGAAAATTGTGCAAAAACCTCTAGCCATTGAGGATCAGCAAGTGTGTTTGTGGAGTTTGTGCTTAGGCGTATGACACCTAAACGCGCTTCTTGATTATCTGGCTGAAGCTCTAAGATATCTTGATAGATTTTGAGTGCATCTTCTTTTAAGCCTTGATTTTCATAAATCGTTGCTAGGGTAATGGTTTTTATGCTACTCATATCCGTCCTTAGTTAGAAAAGCTTGTGTGTTTCAAAGTGTGGATTATATCATTTTGTTATGGATTCTAATATGAAAATACAGCAAACTTTTTAAAATTTTGTTTTATTTTGGCGTGATGATATCTACGCCTTGTGGTGGTTCAAAGACAAAAAGAGAATCTGCAAGTTTTGGGTTTATTTTGTGGTGGCTAAACACAATGCGCGTGATTTGCTGGAGTGAATCTTCATAGCTAATCTCAAGTGGCGTTCCTTTGGAATCAAAGACTATCGCATATAGTGTATCATCGATTATGGTGGTGTATTTGCCTGTAGGCTTACCATTAGAATCCAGTTCCGGAGTGGCTTTGTCTAAAATTTCAAATATATCATTTTGTGTTGTAAGCTCACTGATATGCACCTGTTTTAGTGGTGGTTCATAGATACTAATTTGCCTTTCATTGACATATACTTCTTTTTGCATAGGGGGTTCATAAATCCACTTTGCTTTATTTGGTGCTTTGGCTTGTAGCATGCCAAAATAACTTGCTTCTGCACCATCTTGAGTGATGATGATTTGCTCAAAATCAGCTTCAAGGCTTTTGAGGTTTTTTTGAATCTGCGCACCAAAAAGTGGTGCAATAAGACACATGACAAAAACATACATTGTGCAATACTTTTTCATAATCGTCGTTCCTTTTTTGGTGATTACAATACAAAAGTTCCCGCATTATACAGAAATTAAAGCAAAACACAACCAAACTAAGATACAATGCTTGCCTAAAGCAAATATCAAGGATAAAGCAATGTTAAGTAAGCTTCTCATCGCAAATCGTGGCGAAATAGCTGTGCGAATTATTCGTGCTTGTAGGGATTTACACATACAAAGTGTGGCTATTTATTCTCGTGCTGATAGAGATTCTATGCATGTAAAAATGGCTGATGAATCTTATGAGATTAGTGATGATCCATTGCGCGGATATCTTGATGCGGATCTTATCGTGGAGGCAGCGCTCAAGATGGGTGCGGATGCGATCCACCCAGGTTATGGATTTTTGAGTGAAAATGCTGCATTTGCACGTAAGGTACAAGAAGCAAAGCTTATTTGGATTGGTCCAAATGCTGATGTGATCACCAAAATGGGTGATAAAAATCAAGCGCGATCCATCATGCAACAAAATGGCATTCCCATTGTGCCCGGTACAGAACCACTCAATCATCTTAGTATGGAAAAAATTGCAAAAATCGCACAAAAAATCGGTTATCCTGTGATTTTAAAGGCTAGTGCTGGTGGCGGTGGGCGAGGCATACGCGTTGTTACCCAAGAACAAGATTTAGAAGAAAACTTTAATGCATGTAAGCGTGAGGCTATGGCATTTTTTAAAAATGATGATGTGTTTATGGAAAAATACATTAGCAATCCACGCCACATAGAGTTTCAAATACTAGCCGATAATTATGGCAATGTTATTCATCTCATGGAGCGTGATTGTTCAATCCAAAGACGCCATCAAAAACTCATCGAAATTGCTCCTAGTCCTCTTATTAGCGAAGATTTGCGACGTAGAATGGGTGCTACTGCTGTAGCAGCTGCTAAGGCTGTGCATTATACAAATGCCGGCACCGTGGAGTTTTTGCTTGATGATCATAATAGATTCTATTTTATGGAGATGAATACGCGTATCCAAGTTGAGCATGGTATCACAGAGGAAATTACAGGACTAGATCTTATAGGGCGACAGATTCGGATCGCTAGCGGAGAGATTCTTGATCTTACACAAAATGATATTCATACACAGGGTTATGCGATTGAAGCACGTATCAATGCTGAAGATGTGAATAATGACTTTGTCCCAAATCCTGGTAAGGTTACGACATATTATCCCGCACTTGGTCCTTTTGTGCGTGTGGATAGTTGTATTTACAAGGATTATGTGATACCACCTTTTTATGATTCTATGGTGGCAAAACTTATCGTGCGTGCTTCAAGTTATGATCTTGCTGTGAATAAATTAGATAGAGCATTGCAAGAATTTACCATTAGAGGTGTAAAGACGACAATCCCATTTTTGCGCAATATCTGCAAGGATAAAGATTTTAGGCGCGGAGACTTTGATACATCATTTTTAGAAACCAAGATAGATTCGCTTATTTCTGAGGATAGCAAAAACACAGATGATATGGTAGTAGCCATAGCTGCAGCTATTGCAAGTAGGTGTGGAGAGTAGAATGCAAAATGTCTATCAAGATGTGAAATCTTTAGATAAGCGTATATGCGATCGTTTTGAACTTACGCCACAGATTCTAGTAGAAAATGCTGCCAATGCGCTTGCAACACTTATCAAGCAAAAGACGCATAGCAAAAGTGTTATAACTATTATCTGTGGGAGTGGGGATAATGGTGCCGATGGTTATGCGCTTGCACGAAAGCTCACTGGCAGTTATCGTGTGAGAATCTATCAAGTCCTAGAGCCTAAAAGTCCTTTGTGTGTGGAGATGTGCCAAAAAGCACGATTATTTGAAGATATACGATTTATCACTAAACTCGCACCTTGCGATGTTGTGGTGGATTGCCTTTTTGGTAGTGGATTTAGAGGTAAAATGAGTGAAGAGTTTGAACAAGTCCTAAAACTTGCTAACTCTATCGCACCACTACGAATTGCGTGTGACATACCAAGTGGACTTAGTTTGGATTCAGAAGAAAATACCACGATTTTTCGTGCTCATCACACGATGTGCATGGGTGCGATCAAATATGCGTTGTTACTTGATATTGCAAAAGATTTTGTGGGGGAGATTCATATCGCTGAACTTGGCGTTTCGCGTCAAAATTATGAGATTGCTTCGCCCATCAGGCTTTTAGAATCTCACGATCTCATATTGCCTACACGCACAAACCAAAATGCACACAAAGGAGATTTTGGGCATTTGTGTGTGTATGCTGGGAGTAAAAGTGGTGCAGCGATTCTTGCAGCACAAAGCGCTTTGCATTTTGGTGCTGGACTTGTGAGTGTGATAGGTGATAAACTCACATTGCCCTATGAGCTTATGGCAAGTAAAGCGATACCGCAAAATACTACTGCATTTGCGTTTGGCATGGGGCTAGGAGAGATCGCACCAAAAGTTTTGAGTGAAAATATCCAACGCATAGAGTCTTGCGTGATTGATGCTGATGCCTTGTATTGCTCGGAGCTTAAGGAACTTTTGGAATATAGAAGTTTGCTTGAAAACACACAAAGGCAAGTCGTGCTTACGCCACATCCTAAGGAATTTGCTGCACTTCTTGAGATTTGTGGGTTTGGTAGCGTTAGTTTACATGCTACCAATCGTTTGGAATATGTTTTACAATTTACCCAAAGATATCCTGAAGTTACGCTTTTACTCAAAGGTGCAAATACGCTCATTGGGTATAAGGAAAGGGTGTATATTAACCCACTTGGGAGCGTGGCTCTTGCTAAGGGTGGTAGTGGTGATGTACTTGCTGGTATGATAGGCGCACTTTTGGCACAAGGGTATAGCGGGATAGAATCAGCAATCCATGCTTCTCTCGCGCATGCATTAGCAAGTCATCTTGAAACTAGCACATATGCACTCACGCCCCAAAAGCTCATACAAAATCTTGCAAAATTAGAAAGGAAATATTATGAATGATGCTTTAATAATTGGGAATAAGGAATTTCACTCACGCCTTATCGTAGGAAGTGGAAAGTATAAGGATTTTCAGACTACTAGGGAAGCTACTTTGGCATCAGGTGCAGAGATGATTACCGTGGCAGTGCGACGCGTTAATATTCTCAATAAAGATGAGGAAAATTTATTAGATTATTTTAAGGATACTAATATAAGTTTTTTGCCAAATTCTGCAGGGTGTGTCAATGCCAAAGAAGCAATTACACTTTTTAGGCTCGTGCATGAGGCTTGTGGGATTGAGTTTATAAAGTTAGAAATCATCGGCGATACACAAAAAACACTTTATCCTGATGTGATAGAGACACTCAAAGCTTGTGAAATTCTCGCGAAAGAAGGGTTTGTGGTATTGGCTTATACCAATGATGATCCCATAGTGGCTAAGCAGCTAGAATCTGCTGGAGCAAGTGCAGTTATGCCACTTGCTGCACCTATTGGTAGCGGGCTTGGAATCCAAAATAGATATAATATCATATTTATCAAAGATACTCTTAAAGTGCCTGTGATTGTCGATGCAGGGATAGGTTGTGCTTCTGATGCAAGTGTTGCTATGGAATTGGGAGCTGATGGTGTGCTCACAAATACAGCTATAGCTACCGCCCAAAATCCTATTCTTATGGCAGAAGCGATGAGAGACGCTATAAAAGCCGGACGCAAAAGCTTTTTAGCCGGACGCATGGAGAAAAAGCTTTATGCAAGTGCTTCATCACCCACAAGCGGTATGCCAAAACTTTTCTAGGGGGTTTGTGGTTCTTATTATGTTTTTGTGTTGCGATGTAGGAGTATCTTGGCTGCTTCTACAAATTCACCTACGCCTTTGTCCCAAAGCATTCTGGCAATGAGCAAGAAACTCATATCTTTGGAATCTGAATGATCATTTTGTGTAGATTGATGGTAGTCATCGGGTGTAAAATATTGCGTATCTATACCTTCACTATCAAGCAGAAAGCTTTGAGTGTATGTAATAAGCTTAAAATCTAAGAATTGTGCTTTATCATCAGAATTGAGGAACCACACTTGTCTTGTGTTTTTGAGTGCAGTTTTATACATTTTACATACAAGCGTACGCAAGATTGTTCGTTTATATCCTCTATCGATAAATACATAGCCAAGTCCAGTAATTATCGCTATATTAGGAATATGGAGAATATTTGCCACCAAAGATCCATAGATTGCGGGTTTAATGGTGTAATTAAATACCATAGAAGGTTGAATAGTTTTAAAGATTTTATTAAGTTGTATAATAGTCTTAAAATCTTTAATTGGATTTAAGCCCTTAGAATCTATTGCAATATCATGTATATGAAAACCACATTCTTGAAGAGTTTTTGTGTATGAATCTAATGGTGCGATAATATGGATTTCATAGCCCACTTTGCGTAAAGATTCTAAAACATTAATCCTAAAATGAAACATTGCGAATGTCGTATTGGACACGAAAGCTAGTCGTGCATTTTTTGGTATATGAGAGAGCACATCATGATATGAAGTAATGATGCGTGCCATATTAAAACGATCGATTACATATTGTCTACCGGCTTTACCCATTTCAATAAGTTGTTTTGTAGAATATTCTTGCAAAACTTGCATAGCATATGCAAGTGCATTTGGATTTTTTGGTGGAATCAAAATTCCATTTCTCCCAATGAGAATCTCACCCTGTTGTGTAAATGGTGTCTGCACACATTCCCTGCAACCACTGACGTTAGTTGTGATGATGGTTTTGCTCATGCTCATTGCTTCAAGTAATACACGCGGCACACCCTCTTTATAAAAACTTGGTAATACAACACAAGAACAAGCTTCTATAAATTTTCGCACATCTTTAGATTCTCCAGCGTAAGTTATAAGTTCTTGCTTTTCCCAAGCTTTTAGTTGTTCGCTTGAAATCGCTGATCTATTGGCACAATCACTCGCACCCAGGAGTATAAAGTGTAGCATCACGCAATTCCAACTGCAAGATACAGATTGTTCGAGTTTGATATATTATACGATAGAAAATTAGGGTTATGATTTAGAGTTTTATTGTCCCAATGCTTAGGATATAGACAACAATACGCACATAGGTAAGTAAACGATTCCAAAACTTGAGTGAATAAATGCAAGATTGTAAGTATTGTGATTTTTGCCACATAGGATTTTGCGAATCTTGTGTGCCCCCCCCCCTCTATACATTCTATAGGAATCTCACTAAAACGAGATTCTAGGATTATAAGTGCATGCAAGTGACTAATCATTGTTTGAGCTATTGTTGTAGCATGTGGAGTATGAATTTTAAAACCTATTTCTTTTAAGATCTCAATAATATAATACATATTATAAATTCTTTTCGTGTGCGCATTAGGACTTTGAGTGATGGATGCAGCATTGAGACAATACACATATAGTCGGGAATTCACACTTAAATAACTTTTGGCAAGATTTGCAAGGACAAAAAACTTAAGCATGTCTTCTGCCATATTTAAAGGGGTTTGGTAATCTTGTAAATAAGGTAAAGCTTGTTTAGCGAGTGAAGTTTTATAGCACTTATCCCATATGGTAGATTTTGGAAAATGTTTACTTTTTAAGAAAAAATTATAGGCTATTTGAGAATCTTTGAGGGGTTTGGCACTCCATTGAGTAGGAAGAATGTAACGCATTTTATGCATAATATTGGCACTTAGTGAAGCATTCTTATCTCCTAGATATAGGGCTTTAAAATGGATAATATCTGGAGAATTCAAGAGATATGGAGCAAGGACTTCGCATGCATTAAGCACGAGATAATCATCAGCATCAAGCATTAAAGTATAATGTCCTTGGGCATATTTTATTCCCTCTAAGCGTGAAGCAAAGGTTCCAAGGTTATGTGGATTATGAATAATCGAGATTCTTGAATCTCTGTTGGCATATGTTTTAGCTATTTCTATACTTCTGTCATTACCACAATCATCGATAATAAGAATTTCAATGTCATCAAAAGTTTGGTTGATGCATGATTCTAAACAACGTGCAATGTATCGCTCTACATTGTATGTAGGAACGATAATAGAAAAAGTTGGGTTTTTTTGCATAGATTCTAGCTCCAAGGCAATTATATTCATAAGATATAAAGTATTATAGGCATTGTGGGCTTAGATTTTACTAAGAAGGTTTCTTTTGTGTATAGTTTGGTGTATTGTTTGCTAGGGGGTAAGCCCTAGCACTAGCTGCTTATGTGAGTATCGTAAGGTTAGACAATCTTATTACTTTGTCGCCAAATTTTCATTTTTTGGCCTTGGGCGATGAGCTCCTCTCGAAAATCTGGGTGTGCCACCGATATGATTGCTTCACATTTGTGCCAAGTTGATAGCCCTTTGAGATTGACTTTGCCATATTCCGTCACTAGATAATGCACATTTGCGCGTGTGGCAGTAACAATACTTCCAGATTCTAAGGTTGGTAAGATGCGTGATTTGAGCTCTCCATCTTTTGCGACAAATGTCGAGGTGCAGCAAATAAAGCTCTTGCCATTTTTGGCTAGATATGCACCTAGCACGAAATCAAGTTGTCCACCAGCCCCACTAATGTGCCTAGTGCCAGAAGATTCTGAATTTACTTGCCCAAATAAATCCACATCTACGGCATTATTGATAGAAACGAAATTATCTAATGCTGAAATAGTGCGTATGTCATTGGTGTAATCTACGGGTGCACTCATGCATTCGGGATTATCATCTAAGAAATCATAGAGTTTTTGGCTCCCCATAGCAAACGAGTATGTTTGTCTCCCTCTATCAATGGTTTTTTTACTGCCATTGATTTTACCCGCCAAGCTCATCTCAACAAACGCATCGGCATACATTTCAGTATGCACACCCAAATTTTTGAGATCAGACTTGGCGATATAAGATCCCACAATATTCGGCATACCACCAATGCCTAATTGTATGCAACTTCCATCACGAATCTCTTCTACAATGAGTTTTGCTATTATGTTATCCGCATCCGTCGTTTTGGCTGGCGGAAGCGCTATAGGCTGCGGATTTGAGCCCTCTACGATTATATCGACTTGAGAAATATGCACATCCGCACCCATTCCGCCCAGACATCGTGGTAAGTTTGTATTAACTTCGACGATAACAATATCTGCCATTTCTACGCAGGCTTGCATATGAGAGGCTGAAGGTCCAAAGTTAAAATACCCATGTTTGTCCATAGGTGCAACTTGCATAATTACGACATTTGGGTGTGGTGCATTATCACGATAGTAGCGTGGCAACTCCGAATAACGCATTGGCACATAAAATCCAAGTCCTTGATCGATGAGTTTGCGTCCTATACCGCTTGCATGCCAAGTATACCAAGAAACATGGGGTTTTGGATCCTCGACTTGAAAGACTTGTGGGACTTGCAAGAGTATCCCACCACGTAATTTTACATCTTGCAAATCTTTTATACGCTCACTTAGGGCATGATCACAAGCTATAGGAGTAGTGATCGCCCAACCATAATCCACCCAATCTCCGGATTTTATAACACTAACTGCTTGTTGTGCAGTTTTGAGTTTTTGTCGGTATATTTCTCGAAAATCCATATAACCTCCTCCTGTTTATGTTTGAAACCTATATCTTAGCTTTTGTTAAAGCGCAAAGAGATCGCTAAATTCATTGAATGGCATAGATTCTAATGTCGCTTGATTGGCACAAACTTCCTTAATTTTGGCACATTTTTTAGGGCTAAGTTTGCGTGCGATATTACGCTCAAATTTCGCCACAAGAACAGGAATCCCCTCATCTCTGCGTCGTTTGTGACCGATAGGATATTCTACTTCTATTTTTTGGCTTTGGCTACCATCTTTGTAGAAAATTTGCACAGCATTGGCGATAGAGCGCTTATCAGATTCAAGATATTCTTTTGTGTAGCGATCATCAACTTCTACGACCATTTTATCACGCAAGGCATCAATGCGTGGATCACTTGCCACACTATCTTCATAATCATTAGCAGTTAAGCGTCCAAAAATGAGTGGCACAGCTACCATATATTGGATACAATGATCTCTATCTGCTGGGTTTGCAAGAGGTCCTACTTTGTTAATGATTCTATGTCCAGATTCTTGTGTAGTAATGACAATTTTTTCTACAGAATCTAGTTTGTCTTTGACTTCATCATGAAGTTTTAGTGCGCATTCTACAGCAGTTTGTGCGTGGAATTCGGCTGGGAAACTGATTTTAAAGAGAACATTTTCCATCACATAGCTACCAAATTCTTGTGGAATAGTAAGTTTTTGTCCCCTCATTTTGACATCTTCAAATCCCCAGAATTTTGCACTTAATGCACTTGGATACCCCATTTCGCCACTTAGGGCTTTGAGTGCTAGATTCACGCCTCGGCTACTCGCATCTCCTGCTGCCCAACTTTTGCGACTTCCTGTATTTGGTGCGTGGCGATAAGTTCGCAATGCACCACCATCGATAAATGCGTGACTTACAGCATTTCTTATTTCCTCAAAATTTCCTCCAAGCATAGCACAAGCTACGGCAGTAGAAGCAATGCGCACGAGCAATACATGATCTAATCCCACTTTATTAAAACAATTATCAAGTGCCAAAACCCCTTGAATCTCATGAGCTTTGATCATTGCACTAAGTGCGTCTTTTACTGTGAGTGGTGCTTTGCCTTGAGCGATATTTTTGCGACTCATATAGTCGGCTACCGCCCAAATTGCACCTAAATTATCGCTTGGGTGTCCCCATTCTGCTGCAAGCCAAGTATCATTAAAATCTAACCATCTAACCATAGCACCCACATTAAATGCTGCTCTTTCTGGTTCTAGTTGATAGCTAGTGCCTGGAATCTTTGCTCCTAATGGGCGGAATTCTGCACCTTCAACTACTGGTCCCAAAAGCTTTGTGCAAGCTGGAAATTCTAATGCCAAAAGTCCGCACCCAATGGTATCCATAAGACAATAGCGTGCAGTTTCATACGCAAGTTTAGAATCTATTTTAAACTCTAGTGCGTATTTTGCAATTTTTGTTAATAATTCATCAAATTCTGGTCGTTTTGTATCTAAAATACCCATATCAGCACTCATCGTGTTCTCCTTAAGAAAGTAAAATATTATATTTGAGTTATCTTTGGGAGATAACTCACTTGTTTTGCACCAAATTTCAGCGATCCTCAATCTTTACATACGCTCTATTTTCTGGTCCTGTGTATTCAGAGCTAGGGCGTATGAGTTTGTTATCTGCGCGTTGCTCATATACATGCGCAAGCCAACCACTTGTGCGACTCATGATAAATATCGGTGTGAAGTATGAGGTTGGAATCCCCATGAAGTGGTAGGCGCTTGCGCTATAAAAGTCAAGATTTGGGAAAAGTTTTTTCTCATCCCACATAATCTTTTCTATCACTTCACTAATAGGATAGAGGAGTTTGGTATCACCTACATCATCACCAAGTTTTTTGCTCCATTCTTTGATAACAACATTTCTAGGATCGGCTTTGACATATACGCGATGTCCAAATCCCATAATTTTTGCTTTGTTAGCAAGTTTTTCATAGATTCCTTTTGTTGCTTCTTCCACGCTTTTAAACTCTTCTAAAAGCTCCATAGCAGCTTCATTTGCTCCGCCATGTAGTGGTCCTCGTAGAGCACCAATCGCTGCAGTGATAGCTGAATACACATCTGAAAGTGTCGCGCTTACTACACGCGCTGTAAAGGTAGAAGCATTAAATTCATGCTCCGCATAGAGAATAAGGCTGACATGCATAGCTTTTATCCAAAGCTCCTTTGGCTCTTTGTTGTGTAGTTTTTCTAAGAAATATCCCCCGATAGAATCTTGTTTAGATTCTGTGTTTAATTCTGTCCCACTTTTGTGCCAATGATGCCAAAAAAGCAAGATTGAAGGGAAAATTCCAAGTAAGCGAATCCCAATTTTTAGTTGATCAGGGAAACTCATCTTAGCCACACTCAGATTTTCTTGCTCCAAACATCCCAAAACAGAACAACCTGTTCTCATCACATCCATTGGGTGTGCATCTTTTGGTAAAAGCTTGAGGGCTTCACGCATTTCTTTTGGTAAAGTTCTTGCCTTGATAAGTTCTGCTTTAAAGTCTGCTAATTCTGCTTTTGTAGGTAATGTCCCCTTAAGAAGAAGATATGCTACCTCTTCAAACTCTGCATATTTTGCCAAGTCATAAATGTCATAACCGCGGTAATTTAGTCCGTGTCCTGTCCCAACGGTGCAAATTGCTGATTTTCCAGCGATAACTCCAGCAAGTCCGCCAACTTTTCCTTTTGCTACTTCTCCCATAATATCTCCTTTAGTTAAGATTATTTTTTAAATAAAGCATCAAGTTTTTGCTCATAAGCATGGTAGCCAAGCATTTCATAAAGTTCATCACGCGTTTGCATTTTTTCAATACTCGCTTTTTGTGATCCATTTTTGAGAATGTCATTAAAGACTTCTAGTGCGGCTTTGTTCATTGCTCTAGCTGCAGAGAGTGGATATAACACCATAGAGATTCCGACATTTTTAAGTTCATCAGTTGTGAAATATGGTGTTTTTCCAAATTCTGTGATGTTTGCCAACACAGGGACTTTGATAATATCTGTAAATTGTTTATACTCTTCAAGAGTATGGATTGCTTCAGCAAAGATCATATCTGCCCCTGCTTCCACATAGGCTAAAGCCCTCTCAATTGCAGCTTGTTGTCCTTCACTCGCGTGTGCATCGGTGCGTGCCATTACGACAAATTCAGAATCTATTTTGCCATCAATTGCTGCTTTTATCCTATCGCACATTTCATCTTTGCTCACAAGTTCTTTGTTTGGGCGATGTCCGCAACGCTTTTGGGCAACTTGATCTTCTATATGACAACCAGCCGCACCACTTCTTGTCAAATCTTTAATGGTTCTTACAATATTAAATGCACCACCCCAACCTGTATCTGCATCGACAAGCAATGGTAAATCGCTCACAGCAGTGATTCTTCTCACATCAATACAGACATCTTCTAATGAGCTAATGCCAAGATCAGGCACACCCAAACTCATAGCAGCCAACGCACCACCACTAAGATATAGGGCTTTAGCACCACTTTTTTGTGCTTGAATTGCCGAATATGCATTAATCACACCTAGAATCTGTAAGGGATGATTGTTTTTGACTGCTTCTCTAAATTTTTTTCCAGCACTCATGTA
>NZ_FZPO01000010.1 GCF_900198655.1 Helicobacter equorum
CCATTATATGCGACATAGAAGATGAGCGGATTATGTTTTCACATTTCCCTGTTTTTAACAGAAAGGTGCATGATAGATTCACAAAAGCGCGTGATATTTTAGATGAAACCTACAAACTCGCACAATGCTCCCTTAATATACACGGACATTTACACTCCAAAGAAAGTGGCAATGATTTTTGTATCAATGTTAGTTGCGAAAAACTTGGTTTTATCCCACGCAAATTAGGAGAGATTTTGCAATCTCATAAGAAAAAAAGAAGCTTTTATGCTTGAATTTTTTACAGCCATTAGCGTGGGTTGTGTAAAATGCAACATCCCAAAGTCCAAAAGAGCTTTGCTTGAAAAACTCCAAAAGCTTGGGGTCTTAGAATCTACACAAACCAAAGATGTAATAAAACTCAAAGATGAATTTCTTATCGGTATTGTCGATACGACCTTGAGTAAATCTCATAGCTTTTTGACACCATTGCACCCACAATACAAACAAGATTATATCCTCAAAAGCATTCCACGCAATGTCTTTAGGGGCGACATCATTCTAGCCAAGAGAGAACATATCAAACAAGGAAAAATAAAGGGTATAATGCGCTACAAAAGCATAGCGCGGTTTTTATGTGTGCTAGAAGCAAAAGAAAGTTTTGATATATGTGTATTGTTACAACACAAAGGCACGATATATGCCTTTAGCCTACAAAATGGGCAAAGATTCACACCCAAAGCCTCACAAAAATCCCTCCGCACATTGCCACCACATTGTGTCATCAAAATCGATTTGCGATCTCTTGAGATTCACAAGGTGCTAGGAGTGCTTGATAATCCAAACATTGACAAACAAATCGTGCTAGAGCAACACGCCTTAGATCAAGATTTCACACCCCAAAGCCTACTACTTGCACAAAGTTATGGCACACGTGTATTAAAATCCCATTATCCACACAGACGCGATTATACACATCTAGCATTTTGTGTTATCGATCCTAAGGGTGCCAAAGATCATGATGATGCAATTTATTATGATATAGCATCACAAACACTCTATGTCGCTATCGCCGATGTGAGCGAATATGTGAGCAAAAATAGCGCTCTTGATACACAAGCAAGAGTAAGAGGCTTTAGCGTGTATTTTCCAGATTCTGTCGTGCCTATGCTACCATTTGCACTCTCTAGCAAACTTTGCTCACTGCAAAAAAATCGCTTGCGTCTTGCGCTTGTGTGGGAGATTAGCCTCAAAAATGGGCAACTACAACATCATGCTCTTTATGAAGGAATCATTAAAACAAAAGAATGCATCGATTATGAAAGTTTAGATTCCGCACTTACGCAAAAAAAACTACCACAATCACTCAAATGGCTATATGCCTATGTTTCAGAGGTAAAAAAACTCCGTGCCAATCGCCTAAAAATCGGTTATGATCTCCATAGCCCAAACCCAAATATACATATAGATTCTATAGGCAGAGTAACGCATATAGATCTAGATCATACTTCCCTTGCACACCACATCATCGAAGAATCTATGCTTCTAGCCAATATCGCTACAGCACAAATGCTTCACAAACACACACCAAATGGGCTTTATAGAATCCACCAACCACCAAAAGAAAGTAAAATATTCCAACTTTTAGATGCCCTGCAAGATTTGGGTGCGCCTATTATACGATCTAAGTTAAAAGATCAATTTGATGCAATTCAGCATTGGGCAAAACAAAAGAGTGATCGATTTGCACAAATCATAGATACACTCATTATTCGATCTTTTAGCAAGGCGTGCTATAGTGCCACGCCTTCAGAGCATTTTGGATTAGGGTTTGGACTTTATACACATTTTACCTCACCCATAAGGCGTTATGGGGATTTGTGTGTGCATAGAATCCTAAAATGCCTCTTGCACGATGCCAAGGGATTGGAATACCTCACAGCAAATATGGAGAGTATCGCGCAAGAGCTTAACCTCAAACAAAAGACAATTAGCTACCTAGAACGCGATTTTAGCAACCTAAAAAGCGTGCGATATGTTCTAGATCTTTTGGCACAAAATCCTAATAAGCCCATTGTATGCGAGGCGATCTTGCTTGATGATACTATAGAAAATGATGGGTTTGCAAAATCCCTAGCCCTAGATCTCATTCCAAATACCTATATTTTGTTACAATCTTGCGGGGAGTTTGAAAAATTTGCAATTTTTCATGTGCGTATCACAGGAGCAGATCTCATTGCACGCGAGATCTATGGCGCAATTACCAAAGCCAAATCCACAACCAAAAAGAGGGAAAATGTATAAAAAAGATCTAGATTCTCTCCTTACCAAACCAAACCCTCCAAGAGCCTATCTACTCTATGGTGCAAGTGAGTTTCTCATAACACACTATGGCATAAAAATCGCCAAATTTTTGGCTAACACCCAAGAGGTGCAAAAATTTTTTTATGATGAATGCGATGTGGATAATATCCACGCATTACTTAGCCAAAATTCACTTTTTGGAGGCGATACATTTATCCTTATGAAACTTGATAAAAAGCTTGATAAGAAATCTTGTGAATCTCTCCTCAAAGCTTTAGAATCTAACCCAAGCAATGCGCTTATTATTGAGTTTCATATCTCTAGCTCCAAAAGTGAGGCTGAATATATGCAAGATTGTCGTGCCTTTGCCAATGCGTTTAAAAGCCCTAATATACCGGTGGCAGAAGTGCGATTTTTTGAACTAAGTTTGCAAGAGAATCTAGAATTTTTGCACACTCACGCCAAAGATCTAAACCTCGAAATCCATACACAAGATTTACGTTATATCCTAGAGCTACAAAATAGCAATCTCTCAATTGCGTATAAAGAACTTGAAAAAATTTGTATTGGACTAGATTCACAAGGTGTGCGCCACATCAGCAGTGAAGAAGTGCGATTTTTGTGTGAGGGCATAGCAAGTTTTAGTGTTGAAGAGCTATTTTGTGCAGTTATGGACAAAAAGCCATTTGTGAAGATTCTCCAAAATATTTATGAAGAAGGCACGAGTGAAGTAATGCTTGTGCGAGAACTGCAACGATTTTTTTACCAACTTTTTTTATTTTTTAGTTATATCAAAACGCATGGTAATCTCAATGCAAATGAGATTTTGGGATTTACTCCACCAAAACATATTCTTGATCGACAACGTAAATATTGCCTGTATTTTAAAGAGGCTGATTATATTGAGATTTTTGACTTACTAAACCGCTGGGATAGGGAAGCCAAAAGTGGTAAAAGCAAAAATTCCCTCACGACTTTAATAAAAATTCAAGCTATGCTTAGATAGAATCAGCCCCTTATGCCTTGCTCTTTTGTTTAAATACAAGAGGGCGGTTACACCAAAAGGAGATTCTATGAAACACTACGAGACGATGTTTATCATCAAACCTACTCTAGTCGAAGAAGAAATCAAAGCGAAAATTGATTTTTTCAAAGATATTATTATCAAAAATGGCGGTGCTATTGAAACTTGCCTAGATATGGGTATGAGAAATCTTGCCTATGAAATCAAAAAAAATAAGCGTGGCTATTATTTTGTAATCTACTTCAAAGCTCCTACAAACCTTATTGCAGAGCTTGAAAGAAATTACAGAATTAATGAAGATGTGTTGCGATTTATTGTTATCAAATACGAAAACAAAAAAGAGCAAAAAGCATGGCAAACACTTGTAGATAGAGCTAACAATAAACCAGAACCAAAGAAACAAAAAGCTGAATCTACTCCCAAAGATTCACAAGAAGTACCAAAAGAGGCTTGAGGAACATTTGGGATTAAAGTTAAGCTATAGGCAAAGGGGATAGGATGTATAACAAAGTCATTATTATAGGAAATCTCACACGCGATGTAGATTTACGTTATTTGCCTAGTGGTAGTGCGATAGCCACACTTGGACTTGCCTCCAATAGACGCTATAACAAGCAAGATGGAGGCAAGGGCGAGGAAGTGTGCTTTGTCGATGTGAAATTGTTTGGTAGGAGTGCAGAAGTTGCAAATCAATACCTTAAGCGTGGATCAAAAGTCCTTATTGAGGGACGATTAGCTTTTGAAAGCTGGACAGACCAAAGTGGGCAAAAACGATCCAAGCATAGTGTGATTGCAGAGAGTATGCAAATGCTTGATTCACGCACACAAAACACAGAAGATTCTGGATATACTCCTAACTATGTGGATAATACCTACTCTCAAACACCACAAAATCAGCACACAGCATATAACCAACCGCAACAAGCATATAATACCCAACACAATAATGCGTATCCACAAAATATCCCCGAAATCAACATAGACGATGAAGAAATACCATTCTAAAAGGAGAACTTATGGAAAAGAAAAAATACTCAAAACGATATTGTCGCTACACAGAAGCTAAGTTGGAATTTATCGATTATAAAGATGTCGATATGCTTAAGCACTCACTTTCAGAGCGCTACAAAATTATGCCTCGTCGCCTCACTGGTAACACAAAAAAATGGCAAGAGCGCGTGGAAGTAGCAATCAAACGCGCACGACATATGGCACTTATCCCATATATCATCGATCGCAAAAAGGTTGTTGAAAATCCTTTTAAAATCTAAGTGTAAATTCTTTGGGGGGGGGGGACCCAAAGAATTCCTTGCATCCTCCACTTTTTATCACAAAGAAATTTTTCTAAGATGCTGATCTTCTAGTATATATACTTTGTCACACATCTGTGCTATCTGTCTATCATGTGTCGCGATGATGAGGGCAGTGTTTTGTTGCTCCACATACTCAAAAATACATTCCATAACCTTATGTGCTGTGCGTGAATCTAGATTCCCTGTAGGCTCATCGGCAAAAATAATCTTTGGTTTCTTGCTAAGCACACGCGCGATAGAAAGCCGTTGCTGCTGTCCACCACTCAATTCTCCGATATGTTGCTTTAGTGTATGTGCAATCTCAAAACGCTCCAAAAGCTCCATATCCATAGGCTGGTTGCTCACAATACTTGCAAGTTCAAGATTCTCTGCGACATTAAATCCACGAAAAAGATAATGGGCTTGAAAAATGATACCTAGCTCGTAACGGCGAATATGCAATAATTCTTGATCCTTTAGGGTGTATATATTATGAAATTGCAAAATATCTACCTCGCCATTTGTAGGTGGAAGCATAGTGCAGAGATTGTTTAAAATCGTGCTTTTTCCACTCCCGCTCACGCCTACAATAGCGATTTTTTCTCGCTCATTTACCACAAGATCTAAACCTTCATAAATCAATGAATCAAAGCTATGACACAGATTTTTAGCGCGCAATAATGTCATCTTACTCCTTCCAACTAAGTTGTGCGTTTTTTTCACACAGCATAATCCACGCAAACACGCGTGAAACCGCCAAGTATAACTTAGGATCAATTTCTGAATCTAAAGGCATATCTAAAAGTGAATCCACCAAAACTTCATTACAAAATAATGGCACATCATATTCCTTTGCTTTGGCAATGATACGCATTGCTACCTCACCCCTACCGCTTGCCACAACCTTTGGGGCATTATGCATATCCACATTATAGGCAAGTGCAGCAGCTTTTGAAAATGTCTTTGCCATTGTTAAAATGCAAGCTGGATACGATCCACATCTGCCCACGATGTGCGAGAATGCCCATTGTTACCACGAATCTCAAGATGTTTAAGAACCTCTAAGGTATTGCGCACAAACATATCTGTTTCTAGATTCACGCGTTGGGCGAGTGTATAGGTTTTAAAAAGCGTATTTTGTAGCGTATGAGGTATAATCGTAAGCCAAAAGCCATTTTGTGTAACATCTACAACCGTTAAACTCACACCATCAACACTAATAGAACCTTTTGGCAAAATAGCACACAAACTCTGTGCGGAAGTCGTGATAAAAAAATTACTTTGGGTAGGAAGATGTGTGATATGCCTAATCACACCTATAGCATCAATATGTCCTTGCACGATATGCCCATCAAGTCGAGAATCTGCACGCAATGCTGGTTCAATATGCACAGGAGCGTTAGAAGTAAATTTTTCTAATGCAATAAGGCTTTTTGTCGTGTCACTAAGCTGAGCAACAAATCCTCTAGGACTAGATTCTATGGCAGTGAGGCACACACCATTTACCGCTATAGAATCCCCTATAAGTGGTTGGTAGGCACAAAGCACTTCAAGTCTATTTCCAACCAAAGAAGAGATCTTGCCAATCTCCCTAATAAGCCCACTAAACATAGCAATCCTTGCTTAAATTTATTATGTTACAATTAGCTAAATTTTATCATATTTTCTCTAAAAGGTGTTTATACGATGATGATTGATACGCATTGTCATTTAGATTCGCAAGTATATGATGCAGACTTGGATCGTGTGATTGCTGATGCGCTACATGCAGGGATTAAACAAATTATCATACCTGGTGCATTTGGTGGTGATCTTCCTAAAGCTAGAGAAATCGCACATCGCTACCAACATATTTATTTTGCTGCTGGGATTCACCCATATGAACTTGATAGCTTTAGTGAGGATTTGTTGCGAGGATTTGTATGCGATGAAAAATGTGTGGCTATTGGAGAGTGTGGTTTGGATTATTTTCGCCTACCTGAAAGTGGGGTTGAATCTTACAAGAACCGCCAAAAAAAACTTTTTATCGCACAAATTGAGCTTGCACTAGAATACAAAAAACCACTCATTGTGCATGTGCGTGAGGCTTCAAATGATGCATTTGAAATCCTCAAAGCGTATCCTGAACTTAGAGGTGTCTTGCACTGCTTTAATGCCGATAGAATCTTGTTAGGATTACAAAACTTTTATTATGGTATTGGTGGAGTTTGCACCTTTAAAAATGCACGAAGACTCATTGAAGTGCTTCCTCTTGTGCCAAAAGATCGGATCTTGCTTGAAACAGATGCACCTTATCTCACGCCTCATCCACATAGAGGGGAGCGCAACGAGCCAAAATATATTCCTTTTGTTGCAGAAAAAATTGCCGAGATCCTCTCACTAAGCGACAAGGAGATTCGAACTCTTAGCACACAGAATGCCTATGCGCTCTTTACGCAGATTCCACCTATTTTGGAGCAAGCTATATGAGATTTTTACTCTTTGGTATAGTATTTTGTATCCATGTATGGGCGGTAGAGCATTATTCTTTTGTTGATAGTGATGAGCATACGCCAAGGATTTTGCAATCTTTTGGGCTTAGTTATGATTTTTTACCCGAACAAACCGATCAACGCAATGCCATAGAATCTAGTGCGCAATATTTCCTTAAGCGCTTTGATAATAGTTATGTATTTATTCCCATTATACGCAATATGATAGCCCAAGAAGGCTTACCACAAGAATTTTTATTTTTGGCAATGGTTGAATCTGAATTTATTATCAACGCCAAAAGCTCCAAAAAAGCTTCTGGTATTTGGCAGTTTATGCCTGGAACCGCCAAAGGCTTAGGACTAGAAATCAATGAATACATCGATGAAAGACAAGATCCCATAAAAAGCACACAAGCAGCAATTACATATTTAAAGCAACTCCACGATCTCACCGGAGAGTGGTATCTAGCTATGATGGCGTATAATTGTGGTTATACACGCTTACAAAAAGCCATAGAAGATGCTGGGGGTGATAGCTCCTTGCAAACTCTCTTGGATGAGGAAAAAAAATATCTCCCACCTGAAACACGAAACTATATCCGAAAAATTGTAGCGATGAGTCTTGTGTTTAATGATGCAGATTTTCTCAAAAATAACAATTCTGAATACCTCCTCAATCGTGGCGCAACGGACACACTTGCAATTTTGAAGCTAAAAAGTGGTGTGCCATTGGGTCTTATCGCTACAAATGCAGGAATGTCATTAAATGAGTTACGAAGCTATAATGCGCATTTTAAATACGCATTTTTACCCCCCGGATCAAGTACCAAAGAATATAATGTATATTTGCCCTATGAGAAACTCGCACGATTTAAGCAACATTTTGACACAAACTATAAGCCAAATTCTGCTTTTATGTTGCATAAAGTCCAAAAAGGCGATACGCTAAGCTCTATTGCACGCCAATACAAAACAAGCATTAATGAGTTAAAACGCATCAATGGTCTAAAAAATTCACATTTATCTATTAATCAAAAAGTCGTAATTCCAATTCCCAAAAAGTCCTAAAGAGTAGCGTAGCATGAAAAAACTTAGTATCCTAATACCCATACTAGCACACATACTTGTGGGTGCAGAAAAGCTCGAGGTCAATGCAAAAACCTTTCAAAGCGATGACAAAACTAATCTCATTGAGCTTAATACTGACGTCTTTATCAAAAAGGCAAATGATAAACTTTGGGCACAAAAAGTCATCATCAAAACAGATAAAAAACGCAAACCCTTAGAATATACCGCGACTGGCGACGTGAGATTTTATGTAGAAACCCAAGATGGCAGGAAAATAAATGGTAGCGCACAAAAAGTGGTGTATGACACCGTAGCTGATGAATATCGCCTCTATGACAATGCTAAAATCCAAGAAAAAGATAGCCCAAATACCATTATTGGAGAGTTTATGACTCTCAATAACAAAAAAGGGCAAGCATATTCCCAAGGGGCAAAAGACAAGCCTACAACGCTTATATTTTTACTTGATGAGGAGGAAGATACAAAAGATTCTCAAAGTACCTCAAACAACAAGCAAAAGAAATAATAAAAGAGTATATATGCTTATTACCAAAAATGCGCGTTTTCTCACAAGTGCACAACACATCGCACAAGCTCCAAGCCCACAAAGTAGTGAAATTGTTTTTTTAGGACGTAGCAATGTAGGAAAATCAAGCTTCCTTAATATACTGCTAGGCAAAAAATTAGCCAAAAGCTCTGCCACACCTGGTAAAACACAACTTATCAATTTTTTTGGAGTGGAGTTTATCAAGAATAATGAGATACTTCCGCTTGTATTTGTGGATCTTCCTGGCTTTGGATATGCCAAAGTGAGCAAAGAAACAAAGGCGAAATGGGAGAAAAACTTGCTAGAGTTTTTACAAAAACGCAGTGCAATCAAACTTTTTATACATTTGCGTGATGCTCGTCATCCAAATCTAGCACAAGATGATGAGGTATTGCAATTCCTAACAAATCTCAAACGCGGTGATCAAGAGATTGTAACAATTTTTACTAAAGCCGATAAACTTACCCAAAGCAAAATCGCTAAGCTAAAAAACTCCCGTGCTATCCTTAGTAGCACACTCCAAAACCCAAAACTAAAAATTCCCACAACAGAGGAGTTGCGAACAACTATATTGCAAAAAGTTTTGGGTTACAATCAAAAACACTAATGTCTCAATAAAAGAATAAAGCTACACGACACAAAGCTTGTTATGTATTCCCTCTAAGAGCTATTTCTTGCACAAAACGATGTGTGGGAATATGGATATTATGCAATAATAAAGCTTCTCTTTGGTGAAGTCCTCTTGTAGGGAAAAACCATCTTTTGCATAAAACTTTAACATTACTCCATAAAGAAAATTGTTTAGAGGGTATAAGAAATGCCAAATCATAATAAAACTTATATGTTTCCATAGTGTTTTTGACAAGTGTAAGAATCTCTTGCTTATATCTTTGTTCATCCAGCAATATCTCATTGAGCGCTTGAACACTAAAACTAACATCTGTTTCTTGACATAATTCTACCCTACAGGCATTTGGTGTAAATATTTGTTTATGAAAAAATAATGTGAAGTCCTTAAGTTTCCCATTAGCAAAATCTAAAAGTACACTAAAACTCTCTTGTTCTCTTTGGGTATAAGCCTTATGTGGCGTACAAAATGCAAAGTTTCCAAGACTATAAAATATTAAGCACTCTCTTTGTCTTGTGTAATACGACTCATAGCCCTGTGCCCAATGCGGGTGATGTCCAACAATAATATCTACACCCATATCACACAAAAATTTATAGAATCTACGAAATTGGGGCAAAGGTAAATCAACATTCTCTAATCCAGCATGAACAATAGCTATTAAGACATCAACATTTGCACGCAACTCTACTATTTGCCGAACAAAAGCTTCATCAAACAAATCCACATATCCACATTCTGCATCTAAAAAAATTCCAACACTATCTAATGCCCCAAACTGACTCTCGCCACCATTAATCACACCAATGCGTGTATTATTGATCTGTGTTCTTATAATAGGGGGGGGGGTGGTAGATGTATTATACGATCCTATATATTCCGCTTTATGTTGTGTGATCACGTCCATCGTGGATTGCAAAGCATCTGCACCATAATCAAAAATATGATTATTCGCTAAACAAAATACATCAAAACCTAAATTTGCAAGATCTGCGATAACATGAGAATCTTGGGACATATGCGGTCCTGCCTTGATGATAGGCACTCCAACACCACTGATAGGAGCTTCGAGGTTACAAAAACTTAAATTTTTATTAATAAGATCTGACAATTCATGGCATACTTCTATGCGAGGCTTACTGACAATATCACCACAAATAAAAATCCCCATACACAACCCTTTTTACATTTTATCACTTTCCATCTTTTAATTATCACACACCCCAAATATCAACGAAATTATCATTTACCCATAAACTTTGTGTGTTACCAAACTTAACACTTATATTTGTGCATTTGTGTGAATCTCCTTAAAAGTCTCAAACACATCACCTACACGCACATCATTATAGTTTTCAAGCATAATTCCGCACTCATAGCCCTTGCTCACTTCTTTTACATCATCTTTGAATCTCTTAAGTGAAGTAATTTGACCTGTATGCACCACCACGCCATCGCGTATAAGACGCACTTTGATTCCGCGAGTAATGGTGCCATCTACCACCATGCAACCAGCAACAACACCAACCTTTGGTATGGTAAATGTCTCTCGAACTTGTGCTTGTCCTGTATTTTCCTCTTGTATAACTGGACTCATCAAGCCTGATACAAGTCCTTTTAGCTCATCAAGCAATGCGTAAATTACCGAATATGTCTTAATCTCAACATTTAACTCTTTTGCCTTTGCCTTCACATTGCCTGTAGGGCGCACATTAAAACCAAGTATAAAGCTATTTTCACTAGTGCTTGCAAGGGAGACATCGCCATCAGTAATCCCCCCAACACTCGCACTTACGATATTAATACGCACCTCATCATTACTAAGCCCTTCTAAACTTGCCTTAATGGCTTCAAGACTACCTTGAGTATCGGCTTTCACAATCACAGGCAACACCGCTAAATTCCCCTGTGCTACCATGTCACCCAATTCCTCAAAAGTAACTTTCGTCGTTTTGCTAAGCTCTTTTTGTCGCAAATACGAAGCGCGTTTTTGGGCATATTCTCGCGCTTGTGCCTCACTATCTAGTGCAACAAGAGTGCTTCCGGCTTCTGGCACTTCAGATAAACCAACAATCTGTGCAATACTTGAGGGCGTAAGGGATTTTATCGGCTTACCCATATCATCATTCATTGCTCGTATGCGCCCAAATGCAGTCCCTGCTACCACAGAATCTCCCACCTGCAATGTCCCACTCTGCACGATGATAGTCGCCACAGGTCCTCTACCTTTCTCTAAACTACCCTCCAACACAACAGCCTTTGCCTTACCTTCCTTTGCAGCCTTTAGCTCCAAGAGTTGGGCTTGTATAATAATCGTTTCTAACAGCGTATCTACACCCATACCAGTTTTAGCGGATATAGGGATAAACTCATACTCTCCACCCCATTCATTTGGCGTGAATCCGAGTTCAGCACATTCAGCCTTGAGTTTATCAGGATTAACATTCTCTTTATCCATTTTATTCATCGCAATAATAATCTGCACACCTGCTGCTTTAGCGTGATTTAGCGCTTCAATGGTTTGAGGCTTGACACCATCATCTGCAGCTATTACAATAATAGCAATATCTGTAACTTGTGTGCCACGACTACGCATACTGCTAAATGCTTCGTGTCCGGGTGTATCAATAAAGCTAATTGTCTTATTATCTTTTTGCACCATGTATGCACCGATATGTTGTGTGATACCACCAGCTTCCTTGTGTGCCACTCGCGAATTACGAATATAATCGAGCAAAGAAGTTTTTCCATGATCGACATGCCCCATGATAGTTACCACAGGTGGTCGCTCTGCAAGGAATTGTGTGTTTTCTTCATACACGACTTCAAAGCTACTTTTTTGATCCAAAATTGAGACTTGGATTTTAAATTCCTCTGCCAAAATCTCAATAGAATCCTTATCCAAAAAGTCATTTTTTGTCGCCATAACCCCTAAATCAAAAAGTGCTTTTATCACATCTTTAAGCTCTCTACCAGAAAGATCAGCAAACTCATATACACGCACTTCTTCAGGAATAGTGATCACGCTTTTTAACTCTTTTGGTGGTTCTTTTTGTTGGTATTTTTTATTTTTCTTACCACCACGACGGATAGAACCCTCATTCATCCAAGGACTTTTTTTATGCACCTGCACGCGATCAGTGATCGCTTGTTTAATGCGATTTTCCTCTTCCTCATCACGCATTTCACGCTCATTAAGATCAAAAAGCATGATTTCATCTTGCTCATCATCATAATCGCGATCAAAAGTAATCTCTCTATCCTCTAAAATATCGATCTTGTGTTCATCGCTATGTTTATTGGTAGGGCGAGATTTTGCTACTTTTTTGGGTTTTTTATTGTAGCCCTCATCTTGAGTTTGCGCAAGAAGCTCCTTGTAGCTCACGGATTGCGTGGCTTTAAGTTGTGCTTGTGGAGTTGGCTTTACTTGATCGTTTTTGCGGACAATACGTAATCCTCTTTTTTCTGGCTCTTTATTTTGCGTGTCATCTTGTGCAATCTGTAAGGGAGAAGCTACTTCTATCTTGGGCTGTATTTGCACAAAATCTACAAGAGGAGTCTTTAACTCTGCTTTGGATATATCTATAGAATCTTGTTCTTGTGGTTTTTCCTCTTTTGGAGTCTTAGTATTTTGTGTTTTTGGCCTTGTAGCTGTCTTTTTTGTCGAGGTTTTTTCTTTGGCTTGAGTCTTTGGTTTTGGTGGGTTTGGATTCTTGCCTGTAGATAAAAACTCATATAACGCGCCTGCTTCCTCTTCTGTTATACTTGAGGAAGTTGTCTTGACTTTTAACCCCATTTCTAGGGCTTTTTCAAAGACTTCTTTTGTTGTTTTTGCGCATTCTTCAGCTACTTCAGCCAATCTCACTTTTGCCATATCTACTACACTCCTTTAGATTCTGTAATTTGTTGTATATTATAACGCCTCATGACACCACGCAATGCTTTTGGATCTTGATAACATTGTGCACAAATATAAAAACTCCTACCAACACCACTAAATACACATAAAGTATTGTGCGTAACTTGAAACCTTTGGAGTGTGTGTTGCAAAAACCTGCCCCTACACACCACGCACATTCTTGTTTGTTTAGGATTTCTCACATTATACCAACATTCTAGTTAAAATTCTCTAACACCCATATTATCAAACTCCAACTCGAGAATGCGACACTGTGGAAATTTTTCTGCCAACACACTTGCAAGTTTTTTACTATCATCTCTATAACATATATTTAGAAACGACGATCCGCTACCACTCAATGTGCTTAGCAATGCACCATACTCTAGTGCGGTTTTTTGCAAAGCAAAAAGCATAGGTAGGGCTTTCATACGCGTATTTTGGTGAATCCTATCTCTACTTGCCAAGCGCAATTTCTCCCAATCCTTTTGAAAAAATGCTACACTAAGAAGTGAGGAATGCGAGAGATTAAACACACAATCCCTTAGACTATAGTACTTTGGCAATGCTTTGCGAGAGTGTTTGGTAGACATAGTGCGTGTAGGTATGGCTACCACAGCACACACGCTATCAGGAATGTCTGTATGCATATGCACAACATTTTGCGATTGAATCTTGTTGCCATAATGTTCCAAAATCGCGACATTAAAGCCACCAAAAACTGCCGGAGTAACATTATCTGGATGATTTTCATACTCTGTAGCCAAATTTAAAATTTTTTGCTTATCAATAGCTTCTCCAACATATGTGAGTGCAGCATAAATCGCACTTACAATCACAGCCGAACTCGACCCCAAACCACGCGATACTGGTATGGCATTTTCAAACAAAAATTTACAATGTGCTTGTCTATCATAGCGTTCTAGAATCTGTGAAAAAATCTTCACAAACACATTATCAACTTTCAATTTCACATAATGCTCACCTTCACCCACAATTTGGATACTTGTAATATGTGCAGGGGTAATTTGAATCTTATTATATAAACCTAACGCCAACCCCAAAGAATCAAAGCCTGGACCAAGATTTGCACTTGTAGCAGGGACAATAATATTCATTGTTGCTCCATTTATACCGCTGGTAAAATATATAAAGGCGTGTTTTCACACGAAAAATCCTTAGGATACAAAACCTTTGGCAATCTAAATTCTATCGCCTCACATTCTGTCTCTAGCAAAATCTCATCATCACGCAAGACAAAATACTTGTTTGCAAAAGCATGGATAGGATTTGCATTATTAAACGCAAAACTTGAGGCACTATAAAGCCTATAACCCTTAGTAAGAGCGAGTGTATGCAAATAAATATGCGTAGCTTTAAGCGCACTAAAGCGTCCGGGACCACGCGCATAATACATGTGTTCTATCTCCACCCTTTTGGCAAAAAGCATGCTAAAGAGTTCGTTTAGGGCATATGTCGTATGACCATAAAATCTGTATGTTTCTTGTAGCTCCATACCTTCAGATTCTGTATTGCTAGATAGTATTTTGCTTGTGTAGATTCCCGCTAGAAGTGGTTCATTGACACTAACAATAACCAAAGAATATCTCTGCATATTTACACTCTTAATTAGAATCTTGGGGCATATTTTCAGACTGCAAATCTTTGGATTGTGAATCTGCGTGTGTAGATTCTAATGAATCCATAAATTCTTGCGGAGCCTTTGGGATTTGTGGTAACGATGGAATATTTGTAGCTTGTTCACCTTGTGGTTGGCGCATTTTTTGTGTGATATTTGCAGCTTTTTGGGCATCCATTTTAGCAAGGATCTTACTCACATCTTTAGAATCCATGTTTGATAAAATTTCTACGACTTCTTGTTCAGGCATTTGCTCAAAAATCGCTGCGGATTTACCCTCTTTCATTTGTTGGTAACTTTGTGTGACTTTATCGTCACTACCTTTTTTCATCTTGCGCAAAATTTCTTCATTCTTGGCTATAAGATCTTGAATATATTCTTCACGCGCTTTCATATCAAGCTCGGCTTGTTCTTGGGATTTTTGAAACTCTGCTTTTGCCTGTTCTTTTGCTTTCTGAAATTCCAAAATCTTTTCGTTAATGCTAGATTCTTGCTCACTAAGTTTACGTCTTTTTTCTTCCAAAAGCACCTGTGTAGCATTTTGAAAAACTTGGAGTGCTTGCTGACGCTCATCTATGGCTTGGAGTTCTTGGCGAATCTCATCTTTGCGCTGATCAAATATAATGTTACAATCAAGTAATTGTGTTTGGGTTTGCTTACCCCCATCGGCTGTCATTCCAACACCACAAAACACCATTAGCAACAAAATAATTCGCTTCACACTCCATTACCTCCTGCGATGAAGTAAGACAGAGATTTCATCAAGTTCTTTGTCCCCTAAAATCTTAAGAAGTTTATATCTAGATTCTTGCTCTTTTGTATCAAGGTATTTGATTTTTTCATATTCGATAGAAATATGCTTATATTCCTCACGCAAAGCTTTTGCTTGAGCCTTTAATTGGGAAAGCTCACTATGAAGCCCATCAATATGCGTCAAAAGCCTATCTCTTGTATCCGCAAGAGCGATATAAGCACCAAAATCCCCATTTTTTGGGAAATGCACCTCACCCACATCGCACATAAATGCATCAATTTCAGCTTGTTTTTGTGTGATAAGGAGATTGTGTTGCATCATTTTACGCTCATGATTTTGCAGTGCCTTATAGCGTATATCAAGGATAGCACTAAATTTTGTTTTCACAACCTCTCCTTAACGCACGATCACATCTTCACGCTCTGGACTTGTAGATATAAGGGATATTTTCACACCAATATATTGCTCCAAGAAATCGATATAGGCTTTTGCATTTTTTGGAAGTCTAGATTCATCTCGTATATTAGCCACACTCTCCCAACCTGCAAACTCTGTATAAATTGGCTTGACATTTTCATAATCGGTGGGAATATGTGTAATTGTTTCACCTTTGTATTCATAGGCAGTGCAAACTTTGATTGTATCCAATCCATCAAGCACATCCATTTTCATAATGCCTAACTTTGTACAACCATTTAACCTACAAGCATACTTAACAGCCACCGCATCAAACCAACCACATCGGCGTGATCGACCTGTAGTAGTGCCAAATTCTGCACCTTTTTGACGCATATACTCGCCCTCGTTACCAAAGTCTTCTGTAGGAAATACGCCGTTACCCACTCTTGTGCAATATGCCTTGGCAACCCCAATCACTTCTTTGAGATCTCTAGGGGCTAATCCTGTGCCACTGCATGCACCAGAAGCCGTAGTGCTAGAGCTTGTCACAAATGGATATGTGCCATGATCTATATCAAGCATACTGCCTTGTGCCCCTTCACACAAAATCTTTTTGCCTTCCTCTTGGGCTTTCCATAAAAACTGCGTGGTATCGCACACAAATGGCAATAACACCTTAGCGCTAGATTCTAATGCACTCATTACAGAATCTACGCTAGGCAATGTAAATGCATATCTTTCCTGCAAAATCTGCATATCATCGATAGCGTTGGTAACTTTTTGCTCCAAAGCCCCAAATGAGCGTAAATCCACCATACGAATCCCGTTACGTGCAATTTTATCTGTATATGCTGGTCCTATGCCTTTACCTGTTGTGCCAATTGCCTTATCTTTTTTACTAAGCTCTTTTGCTTTATCAAGCACACTATGATAGGGCAAAATAATATGAGCCTTATCGCTAATAAAAAGCCGTCCTTGCAAATTCGTAAATGGCTCTAACTCACGCAAAAGTGCGCTAGGATCTATGACGACACCATTTCCGATGACATTTTTGCAATGCGGATACAAAATCCCTGATGGGATAAGATGTAAGGCAATCTTTTGTCCATTGACTACGATAGTATGACCTGCATTATGTCCCCCTTGATAACGCACGACATAATCATATGTTTTTGCGAGTGCATCAACAATCTTGCCCTTGCCTTCATCACCCCATTGAATCCCAACAACCAAATCTGCCATTTTATAGCTCCCCTCTAGTTTGATGACTGCTTGAGCAAAATATCCACGATACTATCAGTATAGATAGCAAACCCGCACGATGGGGTTTGTGAAATTGTGTATTTACCGCCGATAACAAGAATCGTGTTCCCACTTATCATACGATAAAACAAATCATCATAATAATGCCCTGGTGCATAAAAAAGTGGTGAAAAAATACTCTCTTCATATTCACAAAAACTTGCACATCCTAACATTGCCTCTAATTCTTTGGCTAAAAAATTTGGCATATTTTTGATACACCGCTCCAAATCCTGTTTGGTATTGACTTCAATAAGTTCTTTTAAAAAATATTCTTTACTTGCAATACGCTCCACATCAGGATTGTTAAACTCTTGTATGTCAATATTGAGGTGCTGGGCACATAAAAGCGGAATCTTTTGATTACAAATTTGTAGCAAGGGTCGCAATCCTAACGTATTCATAATCATAGTCGATAGCCCCATAACAGGCGTAAGTGAAATACTATCAAGAAATTCTGCACCAATTTGATGAAGCTCTGTAGTAGGATACCCATATACTGGCTGAATGTAAAACCATTTCTTGTGACTTGTGCTACGTGCAATTCTTTTGGTAATAATACGCATTACATCAATCGTGCTATCATAGCGTAAGACTATCTGATGATTATCTTCTCCACTAAAATAAATCATATCGCGATTAGAAAAATCCCCTTGATGATTGAGAAAACTAAAAATAGGTGTTGCAATCTCTTTATAATCATTTTCATAGAGAATCTTCGTGGCTTTAGATTCTATATCACGCTTTAAGCGCGCGGACTTGCCAAAATATAGTTTGCTCCCTTGTGGTAATTCGTGGTCTAAAATCAATCCTCATCCTTTAGCTAAAAGTTGCGATTATAACACACGCACACTTTAAACATCAATTAACAATTTACTTTAACTCCTTACAATGCCAAATTCAATTCACATTATCAAAAGGAAACATATGGCAAAAAAAGTAGCACTTCTCATGAGTGGCGGTGTAGATAGCTCATATTGTGCTTATCTGCTCAAATCTCAAGGTTATGAAGTCATAGGAATATATCTCAAACTCCACGACAAAGAGGCAAAACACGAGGTTTTTATTGGTAACTGCCAAAAAGTTAGCAAAGAATTGGATATAGAATTTCATGTTTTACAAGCCCAATCGGAGTTCAAAACAATCGTGTATAATGAGTTTGTGAATGCCTACAAGCGTGGCGAAACGCCAAATCCATGCACACTTTGCAATCCACTTATTAAATTTGGTCTAGCCCTCCAAGAAGCAAAAAAAATGGGTTGTGAGTATATAGCCACAGGACATTATGCCAAAATCACACAATACAATGGCATCAATCGTATAGCTAAAGCACGCGATACAAGCAAGGATCAAAGCTATTTTCTTTATGCGTTGCCACAAGAGGCACTAGATTGTATTATTTTTCCGCTAGGCGATAGCTTGAAGGTTGAAATTAAACCTACGGCATTACAGATTCTGCCATTTTTAGGAACACTAGAAACATATAAAGATTCTCAAGAAATCTGCTTTGTAGAGACAGATTATATTGATGTGCTTAAAAAACACGAACAGGTGGAACAAACAGGTATAGTGCGTAATGCACAAGGAGAGGTAGTGGGAGAACATAATGGCTATATGCAATACACCATTGGCAAACGCAAAGGGTTTAAGGTATTTGGTGCTCACACACCACATTACGTTATGGGTATTAATCCAGAAAAAAATGAGCTTATTGTCGGTAGCAAGGAAGAATTACAAACAAACATAGTATATGCAACAAATAAATCTCTTACTATACCACTTACCAAAGAATTGTATGAAGTTAAGATACGCTACCGATCCGCGCCAATCAAAGCACACATTAGCATAGAAAATAATATTATTACTGCCAAATTACAAGAGAGTGCTTATGGAGTAGCAAAAGGGCAAGCACTCGTAGTGTATGATGGTGATATTGTGCTTGGCGGTGGTGTAATTATATAACCACATATCTTTAGAATCTTATAGGATTCTAAAGATACCTTGCAGCAATCCAAGTGCATCTTTAGTCGCCAAGCAAAACCAACTAATGTCCGCAGCCACAGCCTCCACCACAGCAACCGCTACCATTGTTATGATGATGACCGCCACCAGTTCCGCAACCACAGCCTCCACCTACACCACCTTGCAAAATTTCCATTTCTGTTGCATCACGCACATCTAACACACTAACATTAAAGTTTAGTGTTTTTCCTGCTAGTGGGTGATTGTAGTCGATAATCACAACTTGATCGTTAAAATCTTTTACGATCACCTGTGCAGTTTGTCCATCATCACTCTGACCAAAAAGTGTCATACCAATCCTAAGATCGATTCCTTCAAATTGATCGCGTGCAAGTTCCTGGATTAAATCTGCTTGATAAATTCCATACGCATCTTCTGGCTTAACTTCTATAGAGAGTTTGTCTCCAGATTTTGCCCCCATAAGAGCATTTTCTAAACCACTAATAATCTGATTTGCACCCACAAGAAATTCTAGCGGTGTGCCATCTTTGTTAGAATCTATAACCTCATTATTTTGTGCATCTGATACTTCGTATCCTATGCTAACAACCTTATTTTGTGTAATCATTTGTATTCCTTTATTGTTTAAGTTCTTTGGCTTGTGCGGCCTCTTTACTCTGTGGATATGTCGCTATTAAGACTTCCAAAAAAGAATTATAGTTTGGCATATCTTTAATCCCCTTGAAACAAAGGGCTGTATGTAGCAAAAGCGTAGGCATATACGTACCGCCATCACTAAGAGCAACACTCGCCTTGTAATATTTAATCGCCAAATGGTAATCTTTTTGCAAATACGCAATTTCACCCAAATAAAAGGTTACTTCTGGTGTCTTATATTTATTATCTTTAAGCCATAGCATGATGTCTTTGGCGGATTTATATTGTTTTTTGGTTATAAATTCCTTACCTTGAGCAAAAAGCTCAGCACTCTTATTTTTGTCAAACTTTATTGGATTCTTTTGTGAATCTTCGCTTTGTTTCTTTACACCCTTAGTCTGGGTATTATTTAGTTTTTCAAGTTCTTGAAGGATACTCTCTTGCGTCTTAAGGGTAAGTGCATGAATTTCTTGCATTTTGGAATCTAAATCTGCAATCTGTCTGCCTTGGTCTTGCAACAAAGTTTTGAATGTCGCTACTTCGGTTTTTAGATTCTCGATATCTTGTGTGTTTGTTGTGTTCTGTTGGATAGTAGTTTGAAACTTTTGATGTTGTGATTCATACAAACTCATTAATCCCTCTTGGGATTGTGTGAGAGCTTCTTGTTGCTCTTTAATTTGTGTTGTAAGATTTAGTAAATTTTGTGTGATACTTTGAAGATTAGAGAGATCCTTTTTTGTTGCACCACTTTGTTTTTCAAACGCTGAAGGCTCACTAGCTCCATAACAAATCCACAAAAGAAGCAAAAAAGAAATGTAATATTTCATTGTGCTTCTTTGTGAAAAAATTATTTCGCGACTTTAAAATCAACGCGTCTATTAGCTTTGTAGCATTCTTGTGTAGCTTGTGTGCAAACAGGCTTACTCTCACCATATGTCACAGTAGAAATATTTTTAGAATCTACACCACGCACTTCAAGAGCATTTCTCACGGCATCTGCGCGTTTTTTACCAAGCGCAAAATTATATTCATCAGATCCAAAAGAATCGGTATTGCCCTCTAAAACTATTTTTGCGCCTGATTGCTTAAGTGCGTTTGCGGCCTGATCGATGTTTGCAAGCATATCATCTGCGATTGTGTATTTATCAAACCCAAAAAGAATTGTTGGTAAACTATTTTTGTCAAGCTGGACAAAATTATCACTATTTCTACCACTTGCTGTATCTGCTCCAACACTGCTACCATCTGGTGAGATAATCACAGGTGTTGTAGAAGCATCTTGCCCCTGCACCGCTATAGCACCGCTACCACCGCTAGAGACCTTAGTATTATCTCCACAACCACTCATCAATAACAAAAATGCTCCAAAGAAACCAATAATACGAACTTTTTTCATGACTACTCCTTAATCTTTGAGATCTTAGCTAATTATAGCCTTTAAAGGTTTGTAAGTCAAATTACCAATCATAAGATTGAATTTTTGCCTGTGGAAGTGGGAAAAAATAACTACTATTGTAATCTAATCGGATAATACCCAATGCGCTTTGTGTTTGTGTATTTTTAAGATACATAATATTTTTACCATCTTTTGAGAATGTTGGCATTTGATTAGAACCTTTTTCTGTAAGACGGCGTATAAAATCGCTATTAGTAGCAATTAAATAGAGATTAAATGTATTAAGTCCAAACTCATTATTACTTTCGCGACTCGTATATACAATGTATTTATCATAACTAGCCACAGCACTATTATTGCGTCCGTGAAAGACAAGTTGCTCGACATTGCCTCCATCAAGGTTTGTGGCAAAGACATTTGGATAACCCAATCTATCAGAAACAAATGCCACATCTCTTTCATTATTGATAAATTTTCCACCTACATCAATGCCAGAAAATGTCGTAAGCCTCTTAAGATTCTTTGTTGATACGTCATAAAGATATACATCGGCCGCATTTTTAGTCGGCGTGAGTGTGAGCAGTAATTTTTGTCCATCACTACTCACATCTGAAACCACTGCCATACCATCACTTTGCAAAAGAACTTCTGCGGTATTAGTGCTTATTTGGTAGCGTAAAATCGTAGGTTTATTATCGATATAGCGCGTGAAATATATAATATTTTTTTCTTTATTGCCCCATTTTGGGAAAATATTTAACCCACCCTGTATCATATCTTGCTCAAAACTAAGCGTATAATCCGCCAAAACAATCACGCTACTGCCTGAAGTTGTATATTTAGAAAGCACGACAAGCTCACGCATCCAATCTATCGATGGCGCTTGGACATAAGCATTAATGCCAATACACATCTCATGTGCTACAAATGGATAATGTTTTAGAGTGGGTTGTGTGTATTCTTTCTCAAGGACTTTTTTGCCACTATGGACATCATAAAGCACCAAATATCCTACAATTGTTTCATTCTTTTTACTCGCACTCACGCGCGCCACAAGATCGACTTTTTTGTCTTTATAAACTTGAAAATCTAGATCCTTATCTTTGAGATTCTCACCTTTTTCTACCTGAAAATGATTACTTACTTTTAGATCTCCAACAAGATGTGCAAAAATCTTTTGCCCGTATTCACTATTATCCACGACATGCTCGACAACAATAAAAGGAAGTTTTGTAGAGCTTGTAACAATCTCGAGTGTTGCATCAAGCGCATTCATTGGTAGTGCCCAAAAACTCCACATACAAATACATACAAGCAAGCGTTTTAGCATTTTATCTCCTTAAAAAGTATGTATTATAACGCAAAACTTTAATTTCAACATTAGATGCCCTCTTTAAATACAGCACTCTTAAATATCAAACATATGAATCTTAGATTACCCTGGATTGCCCGATTCTATACAATGCAAAATCATAACGCACGGGATCATCTGGACAATATTTTTGAAGCGATTTGGTAAGCTCTAATGCCGCAGCAAGATCATAGGTTTTGCGTTTTAGAAGTCCTAATTTTTGTCCTATCGCAAAGGTATGTGTATCAAGCGGTATGATAAGCTCACTTGGTGCGATTATATCTTGCCAAATTCCAAAATCTAGTGCATCATCACGCACAAGCCATCGTGCAAAAAGATTCCATCGCTTTAGGGGACTTTTGCCCTTGGGATTAAACAAAGACGTGAGAGTTTGTGAATCCCCATACTTCCCAAAATGTATATCTTTGGGTAATTCCGCACCAATGGCAAAATCCACGCCTCTACTAGAAACGCCAAGCCTAAAGGCTATCTCGCGCAATGTCGCTATGCTATGATAAATTGCATTGAGGATTCTATAAGGCGTGTAGCCACTCTTTGTGCCACGAGCAAAAATTTCTCTAATGCCACCACACCTAATACATTCTCGCAAAATTGCAAACAATGCGTGTATATCCTGTGCATTTTGGAAGCGGTAATAAGGTGTCCCATGTGTTTGTGTTCCTGTATACTCTAATAGCCCAAAATCTAGCGTATGCAAAAATGCAACAATTTGCTTGGCGCTACCATACGAAAGAAGCGCGCACAAAAGTGCTATTTCTGCAAAATATGGATGTTGTGTATAGCGTCGCACAACTACGATAGGATCTGGTGTGTTAAGATTCTCCAAGGTATTACAACCCTCATAATGTGAATCTAAAAAATGCTGCAGTTTTTGTGTATTTTTCAAATGTTGTGTGACACAAGATTTTTGTGGCATTATGGCACAAAATCTATCAAAATCATACCCGCAAATGCCTCGTCTTTATAAAATTCCACGCGATACATACGATTTGCACTATCAACAGCAAATCTCTTAAACATACTATTTTTCTGTATAAGTGTATCAAACTCTTGAGGCTTAGGACTCTTATCTCCGGGCTTGACAAATCCTATCACATTGGCACGATAGCCTTCTTTAGATTCTATCCAAAATGACTGCTTGACTTGAATGATTGTGCCCATTTTGACTTCCTTGGCTTCCTCCCCATCGATACGCATATATACACTTGGCAATGTATGATCAAATTCTAAATACAAGGGCTTAATCACGCCCATTGTGCGCATACCATATTTGATACCAATAGTAGAATCCTCTCTGTGCATAAGCCCTACAATATAGCTTTGAGAATCTATGGGCAGATCTTGGAGTTGTGTTTTAGCACTTTGTGGCATAGGGAAATAATTTAGCGGTGACTTAAGATGTAAAAGCGGTAATGTAATCAGTGAATCTATACTAAAGGTAATATTTGGATCGTCAATGAGTTTAGCAGTTGTCTGTGGATCTAGTGTAAAGTTACGCTCAAATTCAATCCCAACTGCGTGCAAAAAGCCCTCAATGCCTAACAAATGATAATATACCTTTTCTCGTAATGGCAAGGTTTTGGATGCCTCATGCGCAAAAGCTGGTTTATTGTGTGTGATAGCAAAAAATGTAAGGCTTTTTTGCATTTCTTTATCTTTTGTGGCGGTATAGGTATTGTGAATGTGATACGTGTGCAAAGGCTTTAAGATTCCGGTATTTGTATGTGCTACTACCTGTGAAATAATCTCTTTAAGATTACCATATGGGGTAACTTCAATAGAATCTTGATCGATAATCGAGCAATTCCCCCAACGCTTGGGATTAAGCATATCATTGATATATGTCTCACGATAAAACCCGCTACCATCATGCATGTGAAAAATTGCCTGTACATCAGGTCGCAAAATCTGTTCTTTGATTTTTTGAATCGTGTTATATTCAGGATCTTTAGTGCTAAGTGTGGCAAATTTACGATTTAAATCGCCATACACACCTCGGCTATTATAATACATAGAATGTGGGCTAAGCACAGGTATTACCCGGATATTACCCTTTTTAATCGTATAGTATTGAAGTAAAAGGTTTGTCGCATTATAGGCGCCAGGTTCATCACCTTGTATACCAGACATAATAAGCACACTAGGACCATTTGAATCCTTAGTTGGCATATCATAGACTTTGAAGTCAATAGGTGCAGTTTTTGCTCCCCACATCACACCAAAACCCATCGCCATCAATATACTAATACGCCATATTTTTAACTGCATACACATTCCTTTGATTAAAAAAGGTGACATTATAACATAAACGCAATGCGAAATTATGGAATACAATATGCTTGACTTGGGCTATGAAGTTTCACACAAAGGATTCTTAATTATGCTAGCATTATCCACATTGCAATCACATCTTCATACTACTACAAATAATCCACACAAGCGCTTCGGTGAAGATTCTAAAGGTCTTAATGAATTTATTGGTGCATTACAAATCACAAACATAAGCCTCACAAAGATTCTCAAAGAAATAGAATCTTGTGAGCTAGAAGATTGCATTAGTACAAAAGCATTACAAACCTTACAAAATAATGCATGTGTGCGCATAGAAGAAATTATTCAAAATACGAAATTTATGGGCACTCCACTTTTTGATACACCTCTAAGTGCCAAAGTCAATGGAAACATAAAAGATATTTGTTTTGAAAATCCCTTAGCTTTGTCGCAAGATTTTAGTGCAATGAAAGGCTTTATAGAAGACAAACACGCTGAATCTAATGACTTGCTTTTAGAACTTAGCGAGGCTCTCCTTACACCTTCAAATACGCATTTTGAATCTATAGATAGCACCAAACTTGCTACCATGCTAAAAGGCTAGATTCTATGCTACGCTTTGCTCCCTCACCAACGGGTGATATGCATATTGGCAATCTCCGTGCCGCTATTTTTAACTATATCATCGCCAAGCAAACTAACCAACCCTTTTTGATCCGCATAGAAGACACAGATCTTGCGCGAAATATTGAAGGCAAAGACAAAGAAATTTTAAGTATTCTTAATCTTTTTGGGCTTTTGTGGGATAAGCTTGTGTATCAAAGTCATAACTTCAGCTATCATCAAAAAATCGCTGAATATCTTATCTCCAAGGATTATGCATTTTATTGCTATTGCACCAAAGAATTTTTAGATCAAAAACGCCAAGAAGCCAAAGAGCACAAAAAACCATTTCGTTATGATGAATCTTGGGCAATTTTGCATAAAGATTCTAATCCAAAACCTGTGGTACGACTAAAAGGAGCGCAAGAAACAATAGAATTTCTCGATGAAATTAAAGGTGAGATTAGTTTTGGACTTAACGAGATTGATAGTTTTGTAATCCTCAAAGAAGATGGAATTCCCACATATAACTTTGCATGTGCGGTTGATGATATGCTCTATGATATTAGCTTTATTGTGCGTGGTGAAGATCATGTAAGTAACACGCCTAGACAGATTCTGGTGCGAAAATACCTAGATTACACCAAAGACATTGGGTATGCGCATTTGCCTATTATTCTTGGAGAAAGTGGTTCTAAGATGAGTAAGCGCGATAACGCATCAAGCGTTAATTGGCTACTAGAACAAGGTTTTTTGCCTCAAGCGATTATAAATTATCTCATTGCCATGGGTAATAAAACACCAACAGAAATCTTTAGGCTACAAGATGCGTTAGAGTGGTTTGACATCAAAAACATCGCAAAATCGCCCGTAAAATTTGATATAAAAAAATTGCGTTTTATCAATCGCGAACATCTTAAAATGCTTAATGAAAGTGAGTTGGCTCTACTACTTAACACGACAGATGCTAGTGTAGGTGGCTTAGCAAAACTCTATTTGCAAGAAGCAAGCACACTCAATGAGATTCGAGAAAAAATCGATGCTATCTTTGCCCCAAAAGATATTTTTGCGCTCTATGAGGATCAAGATTTTAGTGAATCTTGTCAGATTCTCTATAAAGAGTTCCAAACACTTATACAAGAACATTCTCTAGTCTTGCGTGAGTATGAATCCCTCAAAACCGAGCTTATGACTCGCACAGGCTTAAAAGGCAAAAATTTCTTTAAGTCTCTTAGAATCTTACTCACTGGCACATCACATGGCTTGGAGTTACATGAGTTATATCCATTTTTACAATACTTCTTGCAAGATATTATGCGTTTAAAACAATAACTAAATTACAGATGAAAGTTTTTAAGAATATCTTTTGTGTCGCTTAAGACCTATCCTCTTAGATTTATTGTTCTTAGTGCATATTTTAGGTATATAACCATGTGATATTAATAAGTCGCTTTTCTACTTTAACAACAATAATATTGGGGTTGTTTTTTGTCTTTTGGCTTAGTGTAGTGGTAGATTCTCTTACACATAAAATACACAAAGGTAATACAATCACAGGCATTGGCTTTGGCACACTCATAGTGTTGCTAGTAAGCTTGATATGGTATTTCAAAATGGATTTGGTCTTGCTTCGGCATATAACAGCATAAAATATGTGTATTATTATGCAAGTGCTAATGCTGTAGTGTTAGGCGTAAGACTTATTTGCTATCGGTGCTAAAAACTTGCAGGGAATTTTACTAGCGCAGTCTATATTTGGCTATTTTTACCCCTCTTAGTTTTATGTTTCTATGCCTATGGACTTTGTGTAGAGCTTTATGGATTGGCATTTTTTAGTGTTATTAGTGTGGGCTAATGCAGTATCTCATAAGCCTAAAAAATAGCGACTACCCCACGCAAACACCCCTATGGGAGTCTCAAGCAAGATTCTAAGATATTGCAAAGATTATAATATTACGACTTGTAAAAAAATATACCAAAGAGATTCTTATCTCTGCATATGGGAATCTAATCCATATGCCCTAATTATGCATTTTGCGGGGTGAGAATATAATCCATAGCTTCATCTTCTGCCACATCCTCAAGTGAAATCACCTCATACGCACTCTCATCACTCAAAATCTTTTCTGTCAAAAGGTGGTTTAGTTTATGGCTTCCAGCAAAGGCTACATATGTACCAAGCAAAGGCATTCCAATCAATGCCATATCGCCGATAGCATCTAAAATCTTATGTCGCACAAACTCATCTTTGTAGCGTAACCCCTCTTTATTCATCACGCCGTTATCATCAAGCACGATACAATTACTTAAATCCCCACCCTTTGCTAAACCTATGGATCGGAGGTAATTTACTTCATTTAAAAAGCCAAATGTCCTCGCACGCGCAATTTCCTCAATATATGCTTTGGTGCTAAAGGTAAATTTATAGGATTGATTTTTAATCGCTTGGTGCGGAAATTGGATAGAAAAATCAAAAATTGTTTTTTCGCTTGGCTCCAAACGCACAAACTTATCACCATCTTTTACTTCTATAGGTTTTTTTATGCCTAATGCTTTTTTGGGTGCATTTTGTGCAACAATCCCAGCCTCTTGAATCAACATACAATACCCTATCGCGCTACCATCCATAATTGGCACTTCTTCATTGTCTAATGAAATTTTAAGGTTATCAATCCCGTACGCATAGATAGCAGAAAGCAGGTGCTCGATTGTCGAAACCTTGGCATTATCTTGACCAAGCACGGTTGCCATAGTTGTATCGATCACATTTTGAGGTTTTAGCTCGATGCTCACTCCCAAATCTTGGCGATAAAATACAATGCCACTATTTTCTGCCAAAGGCTCCAAGCTCATTGTTACAGGCACACCCTTATGTAGTCCTATCCCTACAAGCTCTACTTTATTTTGAATGGTTTTTTGTTTCATACATCGCCTCCATATTCTTTCATCTCTAACATCGACTTTTAGGCATTATTTTAAGCATAAACTCGTATCTCATTATATAGAGAATCTCTCTCTACAGGTATAAATCCGGCATTTTTAATCTGAAAAATTAATTCATCTCTATCAAAACCATTTTTGCTTTTGGCTCCACCGGCAGATTGTATGCTTTCTACCTCAATCGTGCCATCTAAATCATCTGCGCCAAATTCTTGTGCCACCACCGCAAGATTAATCCCTAAAGTAGCCCAATATGCTTTAATGTGTGGAATATTAGAGAGCAAAATACGCGCTATAGAAATAGTTTTTAAAATCTCTTGTCCGCTTGGAAACTCTTTAACATCAAGATAATTATTGTGTCTTTGATACAACAAAGGAATAAACGCATTAAATCCCCCTTGTTTAGAATCTATCTTGTCTTGCGGACTTTGTGCCTCTCGCAAACGAAGCATATGATTTATTCTATGGACTTTAGATTCTATATGCCCAAACAACATAGTCGCATTACTCATCTTGCCCAAAGAATGCCAATGTCTATGAATCTCAAGCCAACGCGTAGAGTTTACTTTTCCTTTGCAAATATAAGCGCGCACCCCTTCATCAAAAATCTCTGCACCACCACCGGGCATAGAATCTACCCCAGCCTCTAGCATATCTACTAGCACCTGCTTATATCCCTTGCCAAACTTTCTATCCAAAAAATCTACCTCTGCGGCAGTCAATGCCTTGATATGAATCTGTGGCAATGCTTTTTTTACTTCCCTAAAGACATTCATATACCACTCATATGTATAGTTTGGATTGTGGCTAGAGACAATATGCACTTCTTTTGCACCATTATTATAAGAAGCAGTTGCTTGTGCAAGAATATCATCTAAGCGCATTTCATAAGGGTTTGGATTTTTTCTATGTGCCGAAAATGCACAAAACTTACATACATCAGCACAAATATTACTAGGGTTTATGTGACGATTGAGATTAAAAAATGCCTTTTTTTGGTATTTTTGAGTGCGGATAGAATCTGCAGCCTTACCCAATGTAAAAATATCCAAATCATAAAGCTTTACTAACTCATTTTCATTAAGATTCTCACCACTTAATGCTTGTTCCAAAATATCTTGCATACTGCGCTCCTTACAAGTTGTCACTAAATGGTGTATTATGCCAAATATACACTAAAGCATTTATTAACAAATGCCTAAAGAGTAAGTAAGGAAATATGCGTTAGAATACCACGATTTTTCGTATAGGAGGGGTTTGTATGCTTTCTAAACAAACCAAGCGCAAACTCATTTTGTTATTTTTGCCGCGTATTGTGTGGGTGCTACTTTGGTTGCTATATCTCACATCACGACGCAGATTCCATTTTCATGAGGCAATGATACACAATAATTTTGTCGGTGCTTTTTGGCATGGCGAATTTTTAATGTTGCCGTTTTTGTATCGTTATCTAAACACGCACCAAAAAGCCTTTAAACAACGATCAAAAGGCTTTTATCTTATGGCATCACATCATTTTGATGCTGAACTTATGGTTACGCTTTGCAGGTATTTTGGGTTTGAAATCTTGCGTGGATCAAGCTCCCGTGGCGGATTAAAAGTGCTTATAGAATCTATACATCTCCTTAAAAATGGTTGTGATATAGGTATGGCACCCGATGGTCCTAAGGGACCTTATCATTCCATAGCTAATGGTGTGGTAGCGATGAGTCAAAAAAGTGGTGTGCCTATCGTCCCTTTGCGTGTAAAATGCAGTGCATACTGGGAACTTAAAACATGGGATAAATTTAAGATTCCAAAACCCTTTGGCACTATTGATTTTTATGCTATTGAAGGATTTAGTGTAGATCCCCAAATGCCACTCCAAGAAGCAAAAGAGAAACTTTTGGCATATATGGATAGCGTGGATACCATGCATAAAGAAGTTTAAAAAAAAATTTGGATACAATAGAAATAACTTTGACTTTAAGGAATTAGATTGCATTTATTAAATCTCTCTAGCCTCTTGCGACCATTTTTTTGCACGACTCTCATTGGTGTAGATATTGATGGAAAAATCTGTAATGTGTGTATCATAGTAAAAAAAAATGGTCGCATTAAAGAAGAGATTCAAAAAGACTTTAAATGCATTAACAACGAACTTCCCATAGAAGCAGTAAAACTTATCAAAACCTATAAACGCAAATACCCATTTAGTTTTTTGGGTGCCTTTTCCAAAACCTACAATCAAGGTCTTGTGAGCACGACACAAAAATCAAAAGTTAGTCAATTTGGTATCAAACCAAATGATAATGTATTTATTACCTTTGATAATTGGATGTGCTATATCCAAAAACGCGCTATTGATGAAAATCGTGTGCGTTACCTCAAGGCTTTGGGATTGGATTATCTCTTTTCGCCATTTGTTGCGCTTGATATGCTTATCAAAAAACATCTTCATAAACGCAATTGTATGTATATTCTTCAAGCACGCAGTAGCGTAAGTTTGTTGGTGGCAGATACACAAGGTGTCTCGTTTGGAGGGTATTTCTCTCTAGGTGATGCACTAGAAATTGGCGATGACACCCACGAGGAAATAAGCGAGATTCACTCCTTGCTTGATATGAAAAGTATTGAGGGTGCGATTGGTTCATCTATCGATGAGTTAAAAGAAATAGGCGAATTAGAAGACATCGACAAGGAAGTCTTGCAAGAAGAATTTTTACCCCAAGAAATCCAAATACAAAAGCAAAAACACGAAGAGCAATCGCGCATTGAGGAGTTCAGGGATATAGCACGCGCACATAATGCCAGTGAAACAATCATAAACTGCATCAACGAATTTTATAGCAATGATATTTATCGAAGTGACTTTTTAGAAAAAATTGTGATTTTTGATACCTATGGCATCTCGCCACAAGCCCTCGCTCATATCAAAAATGCATTACTACTAGATGTAGAGCTTCAACGCGTTAATCTTGGTAAGATTCTCCTTGAACTCATACAAAGGGAGAATTCCTAATGATTAGCTATAGCTTTATTCAGCCAAAGCCTAAATCGATTTTTCGTCGCCTCACGAAAATATGGATTTTATACATTGTGCTTATGGTGGTGTGTGTCCTCCTTTTTAGTATGCTTTTAGATTGGCGGATTCAGCGCAAACAAGAGGAACTAAAAGATTTTGAACTACGCACACAAAAACTGAATCTAAATATCATAGCGACCAAAGATTATTTACAGCGCTTAGAGTTTGAAAAAAATCTTGTAGTAAGTATCATAGAGGGCATAGATCCCCAGATACAATCTAATAATAAACGCTTTAGAGGTGGCTTTAAGCGCCTTTTGGACATCATTCCAACCCAAATTACACTCAATACCCTAAAAATCGACACACACACACTAGAGCTTCGTGGCATAACACCATCAAAAGAAGTATATGCATTTTTGCTAGAAACACTCCTAAAAGCAAGTTTTGATGAAAGCAAAGCCGAGTTTTTTCCACTTGTCAATGGGTGGTTTAATTTTGTCTCTGTGAGCAAAAAATACCCTACCACGACAACAAAACAACTAAAAGGAGAATAATGAACGAATACAAAACAGACTTTATTGTCAAAAATACATTATTTTTTCTTTTGTTTGTCGTGTTGGCTCTCATAGGCATTACCAAACACATTATGCCAAAGATCTATGATTACAAAGCCCAACTCGCTGAAAATAGGCACACAGAACTTATTTACAAACAAACAAAAGTAGATTTTAATGCCCTTCGTGCCCAAACATTAGGATTTATCAAGACTCATCACACATCCTTTGATAGACTCTATAATCAAGCACCAGAAGATTCTGAACTCTTAGAGCTTTTGCGCGAATATTTTGTCAGCCTCACACTCAAGCAAATATCTCAAAGTATGGAAAATGACATTTCTAAAACGCGTTATCAACTTATAGGATATATGCATAATAACGCACAGCTTCAAGACTTTATGCACAAAATCAATACCTTGCCCTATGTCATCGAATTAAGTGTGCCACTTGAAATACACGAAGATCGTGTTTCACACACACTCAAGGTTTCCCTATATCTTGATGTTTTTCAAAGCCATTACAAACCACACGCACTCATCTTGCAAGAAAACTTAGCCTACAAAAAACAATAAAACCATAGTGCGAAATGCTGTGTAAATTGTCGATTTATGGTTTTGTGTTACCATAAAGTTTTAGTCAATATTAATTTATGAAGGATGTAGATATGAAATCACGATCTTTTGGTTCAATAATAAGTGCGATAATTTTGGGATTATCAGGCGTAAGCACGCTTAGTGCTATGGAATTTAACGAAGTGGGGCACAAAGCTCTTGGTATGGGTGGCGTAGGCGTTGCTGTCAAAAATAGCCCTTATGGATTATTTTTTAACCCCGCACTCTTAGGAGCAAAACCAGGCACAAAATTAGGCTATAGCATTGGTGTGGCTATTAGCCACAAAAATATGTTTGAACTTTTAAATTACAACCTTAGCTCTATTTCAGATATCAATGGCTTTAATGAGTTACTAAAAGGCAATAGTGTCAGTGGAAAATTCCAGGCTGCATTGGCGCTTCAACTTCCAGAAACCACATTTGGAAATTTTGCTATCGGATATACAGAGACTGCCTATGCATTTGCATCGTTTGGTGGCTACCTACCAACAAACCAAAGTAACTTAAGTAATGCAAACCTAACATTTGATGTCAAAAATATCGGTATCACAGAAATCCCTATAGGCTATGCATATAACTTCCAAACACCTATAGGAGATATTAGTGCAGGGATAGCAGTCAAATTTATGAATGCTTCCTTTGGAAGTCGTAGCACCAAATTTGACCAAAACTTCAAAAAAAGCGACCTTCAAGACACCGTTCTCAAAGATATTTTGAAAGCAGCAGACAACAAAGATTCTTCTTTTGGTGTGGATGTAGGTGTAACCTATGCCCCTAGAGAAAATTTCACCATAGGACTTGTGGGGAAAAACCTCAACACACCTACATTTTCTTTTGGCGATTCACAAATCAAAGTGCGTCCGCAAGCAAGACTTGGTATAGGCTATGAGCTTGGCAAACATGTAACAATCGCTGCTGATGCGGATCTGACAAACAATGATGTATGGAATCTCACAAACTCCAAACTCCAATCACAAAAAATGGGTGTAGGGGTTGATGTGGATTTTGCATTTTTTGATATACGCGCTGGGGTAGCCAAAGATTTACGTCAAGATAATGGTGCTATTCTCTCTGCTGGAGTTGGTTTTGGTTTCATAGATGCAGCGATTGCATTTTCTACGCAAAAAGGGGAATTTAATGGTAGCACCATTCCTCAATATGTAGCATTACAAATTGGTGGTGGGTTTGTCTTTTAGGCGATAGGCACAAAGATATAGTCTAGGGAAATTGTATGAAAAAAATTCTATATGTTTTGGCTACATGTGTTGCTAGTATGCATGCATTGGAGTTTGGGACTATGGGAAATGTCTCGGCGAGTATGGGTGGAGCTGGGGTAGCTCTCAAAAACTCGGCATTTGGATTGTATTATAATCCCGCCCTACTCTCCGCCTCGCCAAAAGTAAAATTTGGCTATAGCGTTGGTGTTAGCATACAAGAAAAAAATATCGCGCAACTTGCTACTATCGACATCGCAAATATGCAACGAACTGCCCAAAACCTTGCCTCTAGTTTTGGTGGGAGTGGTGGAACTGGTGGGAGTGGGGCGGTAGATGGCGTAGCAAAGGCGGTAGATAACGCATTAGATTCTGTGTTAAATTCGAGTGGTAGTAGTGGTAGCCAAAGCACACAACAAAAGCTAGAATCTTATCTCAAAACCTCAAATGGCAATCATAACGATCTTATTGACAAGATCAAAGAAAATGTCAAAAATAGTAATGATCTTACAGGTATCCAAAAAGATCTTATCACAGGTGTTGCTAGTGGCATAGATTTTAACAATCTCAAATTTGACAATGGCACTGGCACTAACACTGTCAATCTCGCAAATGCAATCTCGTCTATCACCATTAGCAAAGGTTCGGATAAAGGCTTAGATAAGTCTATGAGTGATATTGCTATGGTGCAAAATGCCTTGCAAGACAATCATATGAATCTCACTAGTCAAAACGGCATTGTCCTTCAGTTAGGCTCTCGACCACTTAATGATATGATTGGCACTTTTGCAGTAGGTCTTTTTGGGTCGCTGTATTCCAATATTTCACTCAATGCCAACCCCGATAAATTGCGCCTTATCATTGAAGCAGGTGGGCAGTATTATGAACTAACAATCACCGATGATGGCTACACATATGGACTTTCAAATGAAAATACTTATAAGCAGCACTCCCTCATCGCCTCCTTGCAGGACGCACAAAATGGTCATAGTATCTATATGACTTCTTTTGTGCTTAGTGAGATACCTGTGGGCTATGCACGCACATTTTATCTCAAAAATGGGAATCTAAACATTGGGATTGCTGGGAAACTTATGAATAGCACTAGTATGCAAAACAAAGTACCCATCACAACTAAAACAGACTTTGGTGCAGAAATGAGTAAAATCGTGCAAGATTTCAAAAATACCACCATCGATAAAGCTATAGGGGTAGATGTGGGAGCGGTATATGAGATTGATTTGCCAAAATTCCGCTATCTTACCTTAGGGCTTGTGGGTAAAAATCTCAACTCTCCGACATTTAACTCCACTCTACAAAATATCACGATTAAACCGCAAGCGCGTGCTGGGATAGCATACTACACACAATCTGGGTTTAACCTTGCCTTTGATGTAGATCTCACACAAAATGACATTATTGCCTTTAGCACCAAAGATCAAAAAAGCCAAATGATAGGCGGTGGTGCTGGATTTATATGGAAAGGCTTTGATCTACGCCTTGGTGCGATGAAAGATTTACGTCAAGATAACGGACTAATCCTTACAGGCGGGGTTAATGTGCTGGGGATTATCGATATTGCCTTGCAATCAAGCACGAAATTTACTAAGATCCAAAACTATCCAATACCACAATACCTTAGCCTACGAGTGGGTGGTAGCCTAAGCTGGTAGGCTAGCCACCTGTGTGATAAAACGCACGCTCAGAAATTTGAACTTCCTTTTCACTCCATTGATTTTTTTCTGGTTTGTTAGATACAGCTTGTTTCAAAAGCGTATCCATCGCCTCTTTATCTCCCAAAAGTATTGCTTCACGCGCATTTACAGAATCTTGATAAAACAAACACGGACATAACACACCTTCGCTTGTGAGACGGATTCTATTGCAACTTGCACAAAAATCATCTTCGTGTGGTGCAATGATCCCAAAGGTATAAGATCTACCATTTTTGGCCGGTGCATTGATACTAAAGAGCTTAGCAGGTCCGAAGTGCTCTTTAAACAATGAGGTAACTTTGTATCGTGAGGAGATTGTATCTAAAATCTCCGCAGAACTTAGCGAGATAAGATCAGAATTTGCGTAGGTGTTTTCCATAAATTCAATAAAACGCACCAAAATGCCACGCTCACGCCCAAATTCTAGCATATCACAAATTTCATCGCGTGTGAATGCGAGTGCTACCATATTAAGTTTTATGTCAAATCCGACATTTTGGGCAGATTCTATCCCACGCAAAATCTGTGGAAGCGCATCACGCTTAGAAATTACTCGTATCCGCTCTGGCTTGAGCGAATCCAAAGAAATATTAATACGCTTTAATCCTGCATTTTTGAGGCTTTGGGCAAATTTTTCAAGCAAAAAGCCATTTGTTGTAAGTGCGATTTCTATATCATTTTTATACGCATAAATACCGCTTATAAATTCTGCAATATCAGATTGCAAAAGAGGTTCTCCGCCTGTAACGCGAATTTTTGTAACTCCATTATCAATAGCAACTTTGATAAATTCTAAAAGTTTTGGAAGCTCAAGAGCTGTAGCATCAAAAAAATCATCAGGTGTATCAGGCATACAATATTGACAGCGAAAATTGCATTGTTTGGTCAAAGACACGCGTAAATAGTCAATCTTGCGATTAAAGGTATCAATTAGCATAAATTCTCTTTATCTAGGGGTTCAAAAATTATACAATTATAAATATAATTCAAAGTTTAATCTACAAAAAGAGGATATATGTGTGAAATAGCGTGTGTGGTGCTATGTGGTGGCAAAAGTAGTCGTATGGGATGTGATAAAGCATTGCTACCTTTTGGTAACAAGGACTTAGCACATTTTATGTATGATACTTACAGCAATATATTCCCGCATACATTATTGTGTTGCAAAACCCCCAAACCACGGCTTAAACTCCCAATGATTATAGAATCTAGCACTCAACACAACCATAACACGCACATAAACACAACAAAGGATATGGCTTTTTCACCGCTTTATGGCATTGCATGTGCGCTACAAAACCTCACAGGTGATTATATTGCTTTTGTGAGTGTGGATACACCATTTCTCAAACCCAAAACCTTGCAGAATCTAGTCAAACAAGTGCAAAGCCTTGGGGCAAATGGAGGCTATATCGTGCAAGTTGATGAAACAAACACCATAATGTGTGAGCATTTTTTGCTTTCTGTATGGCACAAAAACACACTAGATTCACTTAACTATGCCATACAAACACAAAATTTTCGTGTGGGTGGACTCGTAAAAAGCCTAGATTTTCTCACATACAATGTGTATGATACCTTGCTATCTTATAATCTTAATACCCCACAAGATTATCAATTAGCACTCGCACAGCTACACTCCTAACATATCTGCGACAATATATAAAATTTTATCTTTGTTGTGTTGTGTATTGTATGTGTATGCAAGAGTATGGGCTTTTGCTTTGTATGCTACAATCTCATCACGCCTAAGCGTTGAGATTGTCTCTACCAACGAATCTACACTATAATCTTTTGAACAAACGCCACAAGACTCTTTAGCCATAAATTGCTCAATCTCGCTAAGTGGAGTTGAAACGATACAAAGTCGCGCCTGTATGTATTCAAAAAATTTATTTGGCAAACAATGCATGAGATTAAAAGTCGTGGGTAAAAATGGAATAAGTCCTATATCAAATCTATGAGAAAATGGCACGATTTGCTCAAGTGGCACTGGGGGTAAAAATATGAGATTGTTAGGTGCTTTTGTGCGTAGAGATTCTAAAAACTTGGGCTGATTGCTTAACGCCATTGCATACAATATATACTCACTTGGAAGTTTGTGTGCCAACTCGATAAGATTCTGGCTACTTCTATCAGGGCTTACAAAACCATGATAGAGAATCTCTATAGGTGTGCTAAGCGGTGTAGGAAAGAGATCATATAATGGTGGTAGCGACAAAAATACATCAGATTGTATCCCAAAATTTTCATAATACCCACGCGCTATGCCATCACTTACGCATAATGCTCTATCTACTTGTGGTAAATACACTGCGCACAAATGATAAAAAAATAAGCCAAAGCTCTCTAACCACTCTTTGCTATTCTCATACTCTAACGGATAATACTCTCGTAAGTCTATAAGAATCTTTGCTTGCGGGTGAATAAGCCTATATTCAAGTGCAAAAGGTAAAAGCGTTATATCTTCTATAATCAAAAGTTGCTGTGGTGGCAAAGCAGCAAGATACTCTCTAATGCACAAACGATTAGCGGTAAAAATAAGCTTTTCAAAGGCACCATTTTGACAATACTCTCTAAGGGCTTGGTTTTGTTCTGGTGTGCGATCTTTGGCGGTTGGCATTGCAGGAAAACTAAGGGTATGCACCTTATCAATAGGCGTGCATTCTTTGGCAATAACACTAAGCTTATAGGTATGTTTTAGCATCTCAATAAGTCGTGCTGGGCGTGGTCTCTTACTCACATCAAAATCGCACAAAATCGTAACATTAGCAACCATTGTTTGCACCTATAATCTTGCCTTGTGGCAAAATACACACAGACTTTTGTTTTGTGTTTTTACTAAGTCGCACTTCATAAGGACTTATAAATGCTAATGGTGTTTTGGCACAATACACAAATCCTAAAAAATCAAAATACACACGCCCACTCTCACGCTCTCCACACATGCTAGGAGAAAAAATCTCCATATGTTCTATTCCTAGATTCTCACCCAAACGCGCATTGATAGAAAGATTATTTTTACAATCAAAAGATGTATTTGTGTTGTTATAGCCACTTATACATCGGCGTGTGCTATCCATAGCAATAATATCCCCTGCCATAGGACGAGAATCAAAATCTGTGCTTAGTGAATCTCGTGGCGTATCAATATAGAGCGAAAAGCTTGAGGTCGCATATATTTTTCCTATATGAAATTGCACCTGCCATAAGGCATTTTTAGAATATGCCATAAGCTTCTTTGGATTCACCGAAGGATAGAGTGTGTGTAGCGTATCTACTTGCGCGCTATGGGTAAAATGCCTTTGATCTGTGAGTGCTAGAATCTGGGCATTTTGAAGTTCGTATAAGAGTGTGTGTTGTGCAACAAATAGGCTTTGATTCTGACTTGAGAGACTAAAGACAAACACAATGGCCACAAGTGCAAAAACAAGCAAAAGCTCGATGAGATTCATATTAGCGCCTAATGCTATGTGTGGTGTTAGGTTTATGCGATGGTGTTTGCGGAAGGATTTGATAATATGCCACTGCCTTACCTAAATACTCTATGGCTATATCATAATGCTTAGAATCTGTTGTGTGTTGCAGGAGTTTGGGCGAATCATTGCTGATACCATAAAAACGCAATTGTAATTCTAGGCGTTTGTCTGGAGTTGTAATTGCATGAATTCCCATAGAATGTAGCTTATGTGCCAAATCCTTGCCATAATAATATGATTTTGCAAAATGTGTTTTTACATCAAGGAAATATACAAGCTTGTTAGCATATAACACACCTGTTTGCAAACATGCAAGAACGATGATACCAACCAATCGCACGACATATGGTTTGCGAAATTGTGGCAAACGCACTCGTATATCGCTTACAAATCGTTTTATAAGTACTGGCAAAGCTACAACACTCATAGGAATAAGAGTAGCTATATCCACTTTTTGTCGCAAAGAAAGTATAAGCACAAACACAATTGCACTCAAACTCACATAGCTCATAAAATCATCATAACGTTTGATAGAATAAATGAGTGAATATATATAATACACAAGTAATAATGGCGAAAACAAAAAGATAAGCCCACCCAATGTATCCAAAAAATAACTCTGTGGATGCCCACTCACATCAATACCAAAGAGATTCATATTAATCGCAAAGCACGCAAGCGCAAATATCATATAATATGTGTGTCTTTGGCGTAACGCATAAAAAAACATTCCCAAAAACAACACGCTACATCCAGCATCTAAAAATACACCTATGGTTGGAAGAATATATGCATTGCGTTTGAATCTAAGTTGCCAATACACACAAACAAGCGCGATACTCATAATAATAGTAGCCTTAGAAATAAGCACAGAGCTAAAAACCACCCCCGGCAATATCATAAAGGTAAAAACACATAACAGCACATCAACAGGTTTTTTGAGATAGATTCGAGAAATTGCATAAAGCAGACAAACATTACATGTATGCAAGATTAAAAATGGTGCGCGCAGTGCAAAATCATTATGCCCAAAATACTCATAAGAAAATCTCACGAGAGAAAACAGCCACCCTCTATCATAAAAAAATCCAAAGGCTTCTGTGTGATGAATACTCATCTCATTAATATTAAATAGCAAACTCGCAATGTGTGCGACAAGAAGAATAACAAAGAGAAATGTTGTGCGTAGAGTTTGCATAGCAACCTTTGTGGTATTTAGTGTTTTAGGATTGATTATAACATATTAGAAATATATACACATAACCACCATCATATATCCGAAAAATCCTTTGTAGGCAAGGCTTTTGTTGTTTTGGCGCCAAGTTTTTTTAGGGATTCAAACCTTGAGGCGAGACTGCCTCTGCCACTTATAAGCTTAGAATCTATCTCATCACTTTGCTTTCCTAAACGCTCAATGAGTTTTTTTAGATTCATAAAATCCTCTGTAACTCCTACAAATTTATCATAAAACTTGCCTATCTCTTCAAAAGCGCTCCGCACTTTTTCATCGCTTTGGATATGTACCCAACTTACTTCAATGGTTTTTAACGCCATAAAAAGCGTATGAGGCGTCGTAAGATACACCTTTTTTGTATATGCGTATTGATAGATTCCATTATCCACACTTAGTGCAAGATCAAGGATATTTTGATAAGGAATAAATAACAACACAAATTCATATGTATGGGATTGAAAATTTGCGTAAGGCTTTTTGGCTAATTCATCAATACGATTTTTGAGATTGCGTGCAATTTCTTGGCACACACTCATATCAACAGATTGAAAGCTAAAGTCATTTGGTAGCGGAAACTTAGAATCTATAATAATGCTTTTTTGCTTATCCAAATACACCACTGCATCCGGACGATACCCACTGCCTTCAAGACTAAAATGCTCTTGAAGTTTGTATTGCTCTCCCTCAATTAATCCGCTATGCTCCAAAACATTTTTTAGCTGAATCTCGGCAAAGTTGCCACGGATTTTCTTATCACCCTTTAGAATCTGTGCAAGTTTATCTGCATTTTGTCCTATATCTTGAGTATATGCAAACATATTTTTGATATTAGTTTCTAACTTGGTTTCATTAGCTATCAAGTGTTCTTTATATTCACGCATGTTCTCACGCACAGGAGCAAACACAGATTCTAAAATCTTTTTAGAATCTTCCATAAGATAGAGTTTGTTTTGTTGGAGCATACTTTGAGATTGAATCTGCAATGATTGAGCAAATTCCTTCTTAAGCGTAGCAAGGTTTTGGGCATATGTTTGCTCAAGGGTTTGTAAAAGCGTCGCATTAGAATCCATATACGCCTGTAACCTAGCATTTTCTTGTAATAGTTTTGTGTATTGTTCGCTAGATTCTCGAATTTGGGTTTGTAGTATCTGTTCATTATGTGTGAGTGTTTCATTATGTGTAAGCAATGTCTGCAAGTCCTTACGCAATGTAGTGTTTTGGAATTTACTTCGCATAAGTATGGCAAAAAGGATAATAACACACACTAGCAACAATCCGGCACAGACATATATTATTTGCATATCTTGTCCTTTTTAAGAAAGGGTGTCTTCTTGCGTAAAAGCCAAGATTTTTTCGTGCAACACACAACCAGTCTCAAAATCCAATGTGCAAAATTTATAAATGTATGTCCGAACTTCATCTAGATTTTGTGCCACCCCCTGTGATACATAGACATACAAGATTGCTAAAAAGTGTGCAATAAATCGCATAAAGTACCCCAAAATTTTTATCTGCCATTATACTTAAAATTTTGTATAATGACTGCGCTAGAGTTGTTAGGAGGAGTGATGAGGATTTGGCTCAAATATTGTAATATCATATTGTGTGTCATCGCTACAATATTTGGAGTGTTTGTATTCCCACACAACAAAATCACTCAAGAAGTGCTTGATTTATTTCCAAACAATGCACAACGAGAAATTATTGATGTGTATCGTGAATTCTCAAGTTCTCGCTATGTGCTTGTCGCAAGCAAAGGTTTTGATGAAAACTCAAAAAATACCCTTGAATACTTTTTGCAACGCGCACGCTCCCTGCCAAATGTTGCAACAACCTTTACGCACAACCAAACCCCACAAGCCTTGCAGAATTTTATCACTACACACTATATCGCTTTTGCCTATCCCCGCACAAATCCACCACAAGTAGCATACACACCTGCTTATATCACAACCCATATCACACAAGGCGTGCAAACTCTGCTACAAACTAAAAATGCACAAGATATAAACCACAAAGACACGTATCTTACAGATCCTGCCACACAAGAGGGCTTTTTTAATCCTTATGATCCCCTTGGTTTATTCTACCTGCCACCTCAAGAACAACAAACATTCATTGCCAAAGATTATGGGTTTTTGGGCATTGTAGAATTACACAGCATAGAATCTAACTCCATACAACACACAATCACAGACTTTGAATCTCTTGCCAAAGACTTTCCTACAATACGATATTTCTCACAAAATTTTATGGATTCTATCAACCTATCCTTGACACTCAAGGAAGTAGGATTTTTACTCACTTTTTCATCAATTGTATTTATTATGCTGTATTTTATCATTATTCGTATTCCTATGCTCACGCTTAGTAGCATTGCGACTTTGGTTTTTGCCAATATCATGGCAATGTTTGTCGTGGCAAATGTCTATCCACAAGTAACAATTATGGCACTGACCTTTGGTATGGGGATTAGCAATATCGCCATTGATTATATGATGCACCACAATTTTTTTGGACTCTATGCCACCAAACACAGAACATTTAATTATCCAGTTTTTTATGGCTATCTAACAACAATCATAGGTTTTGTAACTTGTCTTTTTATCCCCTTTCCTCTTTTGGCACAACTTTCGTTATATGCGATTGTTTCGCTAAGCATAAGCTATGGTATGTTTGCCTTTGTGTATCCACACATTGGGTTTAAAAATCCAAGATTTTTCCCTACATTAGCCAAATGGCGCATACTAAGAATTCCTGTGTTATGGTTTTTTGTGCTTTGTGTGATCCATGCAGGAATTATTGCAACACATTTACATACAGATTTTGATCTCTCCAAATTAGGATACTACAACAAAGATTTAGAAATAGAGCGAGATTTTTTTGCCAATGCTTATAATCAAGATACAAGCCAAATTCTCCTCTATCACCAAAATACCCAAGGACTTATTACACTTGCTAATACCCTGCAAAACGCGCTAGATTCAAAAGACCATAGCACCATCATACCACTTAGCCTCTTTCCAGATACAAAACGCCTAAAAACACAAGAAGCCTTCTTGCAATCGCCTATTATACAACAAGACATCGCTACGCTACAACGCGTGTTACCAAGCATACGCGCTAATATTTTGGCACATAGTAGCCCAGACACACACCAAACAATTTCTGCACTTTTTGATAATATGACAAAAGCGTATGACTTAGATAAACTTCAAGATCTGCATAGCCTCACACCAACAATGCTTGATGAGATGGGGTTTCGTATCATTACACACAATGACTTATTATATTATCTTGCCAATATACACACCCAAAACTTAGCCTTTATCCAAGAATTTGCCAAAGACACACAAATCAACGATCTAGGCAACATAGAAACACAATCACTCCAAACCCTCCTTAGCCACATCACAGATTCTCTATATACACCTATGTTTGTCGTGCTAGGCATAGCATTGTGTGCCATGCTTATAACAATCGCCATTAATGCAAAAGGGACATTTTTGGAATGTGCTATATTCGTGCTTTTCCCGCTATCAAGTGCGCTTTGTGTGATTTCGCTACATAATCCTCTTAATATTTTACATCTCTTTGGACTACTTATTCTTGTTGTTGTCAGTGTGGATTATGGAATCTATGCCACAAAAGAGGGGCTAAGCTTACGCACAATGCACGCAATTTTTTTCTCTGCCATCACAACGGGCGTATCATTTGGAATCTTAATGCTTGGTAATACTAAAGCAATCGTATCCTTTGGTGAAGTGTTTTTTGTAGGCATGATGTGTATTTTGGCACTACTATTTTTACTCAAAAAGAAACCTTAGTATAAGAATATCAGGGATTCTTTGTAAGATTTATGCTTAAACTTAGTGTTTTTTGCTACAATCCATAGTTTATTTTCGATTTTTGTAGGAACTGGAGGGATTTAGGTGAGCAAGATGAGGCATTTTTTGACACTTAGAGACTTGAGTAAAGATGAGATTCTAGAAATCGTTGATCTTGCACTACAAATCAAACAAGAATGGCAAAATCAAACACAGCCCTTGTATTTAAAACGCAAAACTTTGGGTATGGTCTTTGAAAAATCTTCTACACGCACGCGCGTGAGCTTTGAATCAGGTATTTATCAGCTTGGTGGTATGGGAATCTTTCTCTCCAACAAAGATATACAACTTGGGCGTGGCGAACCTATCAAAGACACAGCACGAGTTATAAGTTCTATGCTTGATATGGTGATGATGCGCACAGGCGATCACGCAAGAATAGAAGAATTTGCGCAATACTCTAGTGTGCCCGTTATTAATGGATTGAGTGATGATTATCATCCAGTGCAACTTATGGCAGACTATATGACAATGGTAGAGTGTGGAATCTCTATGCCACACACAAGTAACTTTTATCCACGCACCCAAACTCCACAAAAACCTATCGTAGCATACATAGGCGATGGTAATAATATGGCACATTCATGGCTTTGGTTGTGTGCAAAGCTTGGGTTTGAACTGCGCATAGCTTCACCAAAGGGCTATGAACCAAAAACCCATATCTTAAACCAAGCCCTGCAAGAAGCCAAACATAGTGGGGCGCAAATTCTAGTGTGTGATAATGTGCAAGTTGCCGCTAGTGGGGCAAATGTCGTTACAACTGATACATGGGCATCTATGGGACAAGAAGACCAAAAAAAGGAACGACAAGAAGCATTTAAGCAATATTGTGTCGATAGTGCTACAATGGCACTTGCCAACAAAGATGCGATCTTTTTACATTGCCTCCCAGCATATCGCGGACAAGAAGTAAGCGAGGAAGTACTTGAAGGCACACAAAGTAGAGTATTTTTGGAAGCACAAAACCGCCTCCACGCCCAAAAAGGCATTATGGTATGGCTACAAAGGCAAATGCACGATGAAATTCACAAAAAATGAACTTTTACTTCAAGAAGATGTGCACCGACAATTTGGCATAGGGTATCTAAGCAAAATCGATGATAAAAGCGCATTACTCAAACTCCAAGAAGGAAACCTTAATAACACGAAAGATATTTGGTTTTTACAAGATAATGAAAATCACGAATTTGTCCTAATGCCTCAAAGTATGTTAAATACATTACTAAAGCGTATCAAAATGATTCAAGAAGAAAAGCTTTTTATGAAATTAGAGCGTGAAATTGCTACACAAATGCCTATTGATTTTGATGATGCAATGAGTGTGGCACAAATGTATGTAGAATCTCATCGCCAAAGCGATGGTTCACTCCCTGCGCTCAATGTCACTTCTGTGGTGCGTGATATAAAAAAACAACACCCAAATTTATTTTTTAACCTTGATGACTATATACTCAAACAAAAACAAGGTATGAGCAATGATTGATTTTGAAAAGTTTGCCGCGCACTCCAAACCCGGTCCTAGATACACAAGTTATCCCACTGCTGTGGAATTCCATAATAATTTTTCTTCCAAGGAATATATAGAAAATCTCCAACGTAGTGATGAAAAATACGCGCACATACCGCTTTCTATATATGTGCATTTGCCATTTTGTCAATCTGCATGTTATTTTTGCGGTTGCAATGTCGTCTATACAAGCAAAGAGGATAAAAAAACACGCTATATAGAATATTTTAAAAAAGAACTTACTCTCTTGGCAGATAAAACAAACACAAAAAGAGAAGTGGTGCAATTCCATTTTGGCGGTGGGACACCGACGTTTTTCAATGCCACTGAACTCCAAGAGGTGATAGAATCTATACGTGCGATATTTCCTAATTTTTCTTCAAATGCTGAAATAAGTTGCGAAATCGATCCAAGACATTTCACTCAAGATCAAATGCAAGTGTTACACAATGGTGGTTTTAATCGCCTAAGTTTTGGTGTACAAGACTTTAACCCAAAAGTCCAAGAAGCCGTGCATAGACACCAAAGTCCAGAAATTGTGCAAAAAGCCGTGGAGTTAGCACGAAAGTTTGGGATAGATTCTATTAACTTTGACCTCATCTACGGGTTGCCATTTCAGAATCTTGAAAGCTTTAAACAAACGCTTGATGCCGTCTTAGAACTTTCTCCAGAACGCCTAGCAATCTTTAACTACGCACATGTCCCATGGATGAAAAAAACAATGCGCAAAATTGATGAAAGCACACTGCCATCACCGCAAGAAAAGCTTCAGATTCTCAAACAAAGCATTGAGGTGCTAGGATCAGCAGGTTATGAAATGATCGGTATGGATCATTTTGCTAAAAAAACCGATGAACTATATCGCGCCAAAATACAAAAGCAATTACGAAGAAATTTCCAAGGCTACACGACCAAAGGGTTTTCGCAAACCATAGGTATTGGATTGACAAGCATTAGTGAAGGCGTGGAATACTACGCCCAAAACTACAAAGATATGGCAATGTATGAAAAGGCAATTGATAATGGAATCTTGCCAACAGAGCGAGGGATAAGACTCACGCAAGAAGATAAATTGCGCAAAAGTGTCATTATGGAACTTATGAATACTCTTAGTCTTGATTTCTCACACGCACAACAAGAATTTGGCATAAATTTTACCGATCATTTTGCGCGTGAATTAGCGCTTTTAGCCCCATACCAAGAAGCTGGATTGATTGAGGTTGGCAACAATGCGATCACAACTACACAAACTGGCGGAATGCTTATCCGTAATATCGCAATGTGCTTTGATGCATATCTACAAGATGCAACCCAACAAAAACGCTTTAGCAAAACAATCTAAAGGATAGCCATGTCGCCCTTTGATTTACAAAAAACCGCCCTTTCTTGCGTGAAATGCGGAAAATGTATTCCTGATTGCACCATTTATCAAGTTAATCGTGATGAGACCACATCACCTCGAGGCTTTTTGGATCTCCTTGGTGCCTACAAAGCTGGGCATTTACCCTTAGATTCTACAAGCAAAAAAATCTTTGAGACTTGCTTTTTATGCACTACTTGTGTAACAAACTGCCCCTCAAGTCTCCCTGTAGATACCGCCATAGAATCTGTGCGTATTGACATCGCACAAGAATTTGGCATAAGCTGGTATAAACGCTTATATTTTTTCTTACTGCGACACAGAAAAATAGCTGATCTTGTCTTTTCTTTTGTGGGATTCCTTGCACCATGCTTGTTTAAAGGAGATACGACCAAAATAAGACTCCCTATAAAACGCAGCGTGTTTCCGTTTGCTAAAAAATCCTTTTTACAAAAATATGGCACACCAATGCCAAATACCACACAACACCTGGAATCTAGCACTACCAAAAATCGTCGTGTGGCAATTTTTATCGGTTGCTTGGCAAATTATAATTATGTCAATGTTGGGGAAAGTTTATTAAAGATCTTAAAAGCCCTAGAGATAGAAGTCTTTGTCCCCAAATTTCAAGAATGCTGTGGCGCACCAGCATTTTTTACCGGCGATATACGCACTGTTACTACGCTTATAAAACGCAACATTCAATATTTTGAAAGTTTTTGGGATGAAATCGAAGCGATGATAATCCCTGAAGCAACTTGTGCTGCGATGATTAAGGTGGACTGGAAACATGCACTAGAACTTGGTAGCGAAGAATCTACATGGATAGAGCGTTTAGAACGCCTCTTGCCAAAAATATTTATGACTAGCGAATGGCTTAGTGCAAAGACAGATATTCTCACACGACTTGATGACACACGCCAAGAATATGCTATCACATACCACGATCCTTGCCATGCAAGAAAAGTGCTTGGTGTGTATAAGCAACCTCGCGCATTACTAGCCAAAAATTTCACTATCAATGAAATGTCAGACTGCACACGCTGTTGTGGCTTTGGCGGAATTAGTATGCAAAGCTCTAATTACGCCCTTACACTCAAAGCAGGGATACCAAAAGCACAGAGTATCGACAAAAGCGGTGCACAGATTGTAAGCGCGGAATGTGGAGCATGCAGAATGCAACTCACAAATGCTCTAGATTCTATCAAATCACCTGTGCGTGTATTTCATCCGCTAGAGCTTTTAGCCGATCAACTCCCATCTCAATCACACTAAGGCTTCTTTAAGAGATTTTGTCTATTACCACTTCTCTTGAGCGGCAATAATCTTACGAGTAATCTGTCGTATTTGTGGATCTTTGGTATAACTCAAAACAATTTTTAAAAATCTAACCGCACCTTGATGATGAGCAATCTATCACGGAGATGATCAATCTCTACACTCTTAGATTCTGATGGATTTTGAGCCATCATAGGCATAGCCTCTAGTATAGTTTGACACTTAGTTGCTGTTGATCCCCAGTATCATGAGAGTGCATATGATGATGTGTATCGGCAAAAATCAAAGTCATAGTCAATATTCCAAAACCTAACATTAAACCAAACAATGCCATCAAAATCCTATGGGTAAATGCCGTGACGTATGTATGAGGTAAATCTAAATTGATATATTTGTGTAGAATATTTTTGTATAATTACATTTTTATCGTGCCTGACCCCTTCATCTAGTGGCCAAGGATACCGCCCCTTCTAGGCGGTCACGCAAGTTCAAATCTTGCAGGGGTCGCCATTAGCTTTTGTCTTGGCTACCATTCTCCTTTTTAGGTTTCTCTTGCGTTTTTGGTGTCTGATCTTTTTGCTCAACTAAAGATTTTTTGCCTTGTTTTTTATCTTTTTGGCGATCTAGTCTTATTTTTTCTTTTAATACCTTTGTTTTTTTGCGCTCCTTAAATTGTGTCAAAATGTCCTTTGTGGGATTGTCGCTATAGTGTTGGTATTCAGAATACTGCCACACAATATGTGGATCTGGGAGCAAACAAACACGGGTTTGATCTTTGTCTTCATAATCAATTTTGCTTAACAAATCCCGCGCAACATTTAATCTAGCACGTTTTTTATCATCGGTATTGACAATCACCCATGGACAAAAATGCGTATGTGTGCGTGCAAACATCTTCTCAAATGCCTCTGTGTATTCATTCCAAAGCCCCAATGACTTATCATCAATAGGGCTAAGTTTCCACATACGCAATGGATCTGTTTTGCGTCGTAGGATTCTGCGTTTTTGCTCCTCTTTGCCCACATCAAGAAAATATTTAAAAATCATCGTGCCACTAGCAATAATCATATTTTCAAGATTAGCTACTTGTGTAATAAATTCCTTATATTGTTCTTGGGTGCAAAAACCCATTACCTTTTCTACACCTGCGCGGTTATACCAACTCCTATCATAAAATACAATCTCTCCACCGCTAGGAAGCGTAGAAATATAACGCTTAAAATACCATTCAGTGCTTTCTGTTTCTGTAGGTTTTGAAAGTGCCACAGTGCGACAACCTCTAGGATTAAGATGTTCGGTTAGTGCCTTTATCATACCTCCCTTACCTGCTGCATCGCGACCCTCAAAAATAATCATCACCTTTTTTTTGTATTTTTTGACCCAATTTTGCAATTTACAAAGCTCAATATGAAGTTTTTGTAACTCTTCTTCGTAAAAAGACTCTTTCATTCTGCCAGACTTCTTTTTATACACATCTTTAATATCCAAGCTGTTTTCTGGACGAATCACAAGCTGTTGCTTAGTTTTTGACATACCAACTCTCCCTGTAGTTTAGATTAACTTTGAGAGTATAAAAAAATGCATTAATAAATGCTAAAATATCAAAATCCACAGCTTACAAAATACCAAAAAGGTACTGTTATGAAACATACGACTTCCTTTTTGCTTATGGGTATAGATTCTCTAGGCACTATTACACTCCTTGATACACTTGCAAAACAACATGCTATCGTTTTAGAATCTAAAGATTTTTTTATCAAAGCCTCGCATACCGATAAAGCAACATTGTGTGCGTTTTTTGATGAGATACATACACTCTTTGGTGCAAAACTTCTTCTTACTACAAATCTAGCCAAAACCGCCATTACACTTCTTAAAGATACAAACCAAAAATTAAGCACGGCAGAAAGTTGCACAGGAGGATTATTAGCCTATGAATTTACCCAAATTAGCGGAGCATCGGAAGTATTTTTGGGTGGCGTAATAAGCTATGATAATAGCATTAAAGAATCTTGGCTAGGTGTAGATTCACAGGATTTACAAAGCTTTGGTGCAGTGAGTGAGGTAGTTATCTCCCAAATGTGCAAGGGAATCTTACATTTAAGTGGTGCGGACTTTGCCCTCACTACAAGTGGTATCGCTGGACCAAACGGAGGAAGTGTACAAAAGCCTGTAGGACTTGTATATGTAGGTGTGCAACAAAGAGGCAATGTCGCAAAAATAGAGCAACACATCTTTCATGGTAATCGCAAAAGCGTGCAAAAACAAGCCACACAAACCGCAATTCTTATGCTAATAAGAGAGATTCTAAAATCCTAAAACCCTCACATTCTATTTGTCTTGAACAATACTCACACTAAGTTGCAAAATCTCTGGGTGTTTGGCAATAAACTCATTGATTTCTTTCAAAGAAAGATGAGAGATTTTAGCAACATCTTTTTTATGGTTATCAAGTGGCATATTACGCATATAATTCATAAATTTAGCCTGTAGGCGTTGTGAGAGTGTCTCCTCGCCCAATGGCTCACTACCAAGAATAAAGGCTTTGGCAGAATCTAGCTCATCTTGCGTGATACCATTACTCACAAATTCTTGCATAACTTCCTGCACGACCTTAAGAGCCTCGTCCTTAGAATCTAATCCTGTTTGGAGATATCCCACACCATAATTTACCACATCGCTTCCGCCTGTGATACTAAAATATGCGCTATATGCTAAACCGCGCTTGACACGTACTTCTTCCATTATCCGAGAGCCAAAGCCTGATGATCCTAACACAAAGCTCATCACTTTTGTTTTGTAGTTTTCTGTGGTTTTGGCATAAAATGGCGAGGCAAAATGTATATAAGCTTGTTGGGTTTGTTTGGACACAACTATTTCTTTTGGAGTTTTTCTCGGTGTTATTGAGGGCTTAGAAACCTTTGTACCTACAGGCAAAAAGCTAAGTTCCTTAATAAGTTGCTCTTTGAGTTCTTGTTGTTGCATATCACCACCTGCTACAATGATGAGGCGATTAAGCACGAGATTTTGACGCAAATACTGCTCAATATCCTCTAGCGTTATAGAATCTACACTTGCTATATCTCCTATGCTAGGGTATTCCATAGGTGTATTTTCAAAAAATATCGCATCAAGGTTTGTGCGTGCAACATAATCAAAGTCATTTTCCTTGCGTAAAATTGTGGCTTTGGTGATGCCTTTTAGCTTTGCAAGGCTTGCTTGTGTGATATTTGGATCTTTGAGTAAATCTACAAGGCACGAAAGTGCGAAGTCTTGTTGTTCCTTTAAAAATGAGAGTTCAAAACTCAATGTTTGCATACCAGAGCCCACATTAAGCGTAATAGCCTTAGATTCTAGTTTGTCTGCAAACGCAATATTTCCAAGCGTATATGTGCCTTCATTAAGCAATCCAGAGGCAAGATTTGCAAGTCCTGCCTTTGCTTCTTTGGTATTTTTTGGATTTGCTATCACATCTTTGGTATTGATAGCGTCATACATACTTCCCGCACCTTGAAACACAAGTCTAATTTCCCCCACAGGAAGAAGATCGCTTTGCTCAAAAATAAGTGGTACATTGACATCATTAATGCGCACATATTCCACTTGAGAATCTTTGGATTCAAAGTAATTACTTTTTAAAACCATACACAAACCTCCAACAAATAGCAAAAAGCCGAAAATACCACGATACAATTTCCTTGACATAGGTTTCTACTCCCTTAGTAACGCTGCAAAATCTCATAAGCAGTATTGCGTTTAGCAGGGTTATAACCCAAATCCTTGATAAGCGCTATCATTTCTTTTTCATTCATAGAATGACTAGCGCCAGCCGAAGACACAACATTTTCTTCCATCATTGTGCTTCCCAAATCATTTGCACCAAAAAGCAGAGCTAATTGCCCAATATAGGGACCTTGTGTTACCCAAGAACTTTGGATATTTTTAAAATTATCAAGATAGATTCTGCTACATGCCAAAAGACGCAGATATCTATGTGAACTTGCACATTTGATATCAGGAAATTCCTCTTTAAGTGGAGTGTTGTTGGGTTGAAAGCTCCAAAGAATAAATGCCCTAAAGCCATGATATTTGTCTTGAAGATTGCGCAATGCCTCCCAATGTGCAACAATATCTTCATCAGATTCTACACTGCCAAACATCATCGTAGCAGTCCCTTTCATACCGATTTTGTGCGCCTCTTCATGCACTTCTAGCCACTCACGAGTATCAAGTTTTTTTGGTGCAATAATATCACGCACTTTATCACTCAAAATCTCTGCACCTGCACCAGGCACAGAACTAAGCCCCACTGCCTGCAAACGCTTTAATACTTCTGGAATGGTGATTTGTGAAACTTTGGCAATATAATTAATCTCAATAGCCGAAAATCCGTGTATTGTGATTTGTGGATATTTTTGGTGAATGTGACTTACAAGATCTTCGTACCATTCTATTTGTAATTTAGGATGCACACCACCTTGAAAGAGAATCTGTGTGCCACCAATGGCGATAAGCTCCTCAATTTTGGCATCAATCTCATCAAAGCTCAAAATATACACGCCTTCTTCATTAATGCGTCGCTTAAAAGCACAAAATTTACAATCCACCCAACAAATATTTGTGTAATTGATGTTTCTATCTACAACGAATGTGATTGTATTACTTGGATGTAGTGCATCTCGAATCTGTGTGGCGCGTATGCCCAAATCTTTGAGTGAAGCATTTTTCATCAAATCCAAAATCTCTGCATTACTCACGCGCTTTTTCGCAAGAATTGGTGTAGTGCTCATATGCTGTCTCCTTTAGTGATTCTAAAATCTCGTGCCCATAGTAAATTCAAATGTCGAAGTAAAATCATTTGGCTGTGGATTGATCGCTCGTGGGAATACAAGCACCAAAGGTCCAATAGGACTCACCCACTCTATAGCCACTCCCCATGATTGTCGCATTGTCTCATTGATTGAATCTACACCTATCATACCATAATCATAGAAAACCGCTAAACGCATTTGTGCTTTTTCCAAGATTCCATAACTCAACTCTACAGAGTTTGTCATCATATAATTACCACCCACACGAATACCTTGTAGATAGCTACTTGTGTAATAGCGTGGTGTAAGAGAACTTATCTGATATCCACGAACACTCGTGATACCACCCATATAAAATTTACTTGTAATAGGCGTATATCCATGGTCGATAATCATACCTGCTTGCATCTTGTAGCGCGCGATAAGATCTAAGCCTATGAGACTTTTTAAATGTTTATAAGCAGCAAACTTCCCATAAATCTTGCTATATTTCTCTTGACCACCAAGCCCAGCATATTCCAAATATGCAGAAGCGATGATACCATTTTTAGGGAAGTAGTAGTCATCTGTGTTATCAAAGTAGATACTTGGACTAATAGCACTTTTTAGTGGCGCATCAAGGGGAGTTACCCCATTTTTATAAACTTCTTGGAAATACTGCATATACGCATTGCTTGTAGCTTCTTGATAGAATCCTAAAATTCTTGTAGTACTTAGCGTATAACCCAAAGAAACCCTAAAAGTATCCGTGATCAAGCGTCCGAAGTTTATGCTTCCACCCACGGTTTGTTCGCGATAATCCCAGTTCCAATATGTTGAAACAAATCCACTAACAGATTCACTATATTCAGAATCTAAGATACGCGGATTGGTAAGTGTGAGATTAAAAAGCTGCCTACGATATGACCAATCCATATAAAGCTGTCCGCTATGTCCTGTCCCAAAGAGATTTCTCTCTCTAATAGAGGCATTAAGCATAAGCCTATCATAGCTTCCATATCCAAACCCAAACATAAGCTCACCAGTGCGTGCTTCTTGGACACTTACAAGCAAATCCATAGAATCTTCGCTTACCCTACGCTCCTCAATCTCTACTTTATCGAAGTATCCCAAGCGTTTTAGAGCATTTTCGGATCGGCGTAATTGTGAGAGAGAATATTCATCGCCGGGTGCTAAGAGCAATTCTCGTCGAATAATCTTATCAGCAGTTCGGGTATTGCCCGTGATAATCACGTCATTTATCTTAACTTTCTGTCCTGTTTGCACATAATAAATAACCTTGACTTCAGAATCTGCTGTATTTTTATCCAAATCAGGAGACACACGCGTAAAGGCATAACCCAAATCCGCAACTTCTTGCTTAATAATATCCATATCCGCCCGCAGATTCTCTATATTAAAATATTCTTTCTTTTGAATCTTAAGTTTTTTAAGAAGCTTTTCCTCTGAAAGCACAGGATCTTGCAAAACAATTTTTACATCAGAAGTCTTATAACGCTCACCCTCTTGTATCTTATAATATAGTTGTGCACTATAGTCGTTAAAATCCGTCTTCAAAAAAGCTGGAGACACATTCGCGTCCAAAAAACCTTTTCGCATATATGCGTCCTGGATTCTCGCACTATCAAATTCTAAATCATTAAGTTTGAGTTTTCCATCATTGCGTCCCCACAGCCATCCCGCAAATTGCTTTTCCCTATTGGCTGCAAGTTCTTGAACTTCGCTCATGCTTAATTTTTCACGCCCTTGATAATATGCCTTAGTAATGATGATATTCTCACCTTGATTGACATTCAATGTAATGGCATAAGCATCATCGCTTCCTATAGGTGTAAGCTCTTCACTAATCACGCTACCATAATAGCCCTGATATTCTAAGATCGTCTTAATAATAAGCTTGGCACGCTCTAGCTTGACTTCATCATAACTATCACCTTTTTTGATACCAATCTGATTATACAAAGTTTCTTTTTCTTGCTCATTACCGTAGCCCTTAATCTCTACACTCGCAATCTTAGGGCGTTGTTTAAAATGAAAGGTTAAAACCCCATTATCAAAGGTCGCATATACATCAGAAAAATACCCTTGTTGAAAAAATGCAACAACTGCATCATCAACCTTCCCTACATCAAGCATATCACCTGGCTTTATTTTTGAAATTTCTGCCGCAAGAGTGTCGGACACAGAAGTGCTACCCTCATAGCGCACGGCAGTAATTTGTGCGCCATAGACGCTATTTATACATAACAATAAAAATAATAATTTTAGACATCTTTTCATACGCTTATGAATTCTCTCATATTTTAGATTCTTGCATTCCAAACTCACATGAATAGGGGTGAGATTATACTTAAAAAATATTAAAAAGAATCTAAGCTATCACAATGCATCAAGTAAAGTTTAAGCAATAACAATAATCCTAAATCTACCCATATTAATGTATGACTCACATCTGTAGATTCAATTAAAAATGTTTCATATATGCCATATTGCGATAAAAATTTCCCAAAATTTTTCACACTTGACTTGACAACTAAAAAAATAAGATATAATCGCAAAGCTTGCTGTCCGACACAGAAGTCTTAGTCCTGAACACTATCAAAGAAGTAGAGGAACAAGCTAAAACACATTTAAGGAGAGCATTATGTCATATGCACAAGAAGTTTTAAATAAGGTAAAGACAAATTATCCTTCACAGGTGTTGTTTCATCAGGCGGTAGAAGAGGTTTTAGAATCTCTTAATCCTGAACTTGAAAAAAACAAAAAATACCAACAAAATGCTATCTTAGAGCGCCTTGTTGTGCCAGATCGCGAGATTCACTTCCGTGTAAGCTGGGTTGATGATGCAGGCAAAGTGCAAGTCAATCGTGCATACAGAATCGAATTTAACTCTGCAATCGGACCATACAAAGGTGGTTTGCGATTTCACCCAAGCGTTAATGAGGGTGTTATCAAGTTTTTGGGATTTGAGCAAATTTTCAAAAACTCTTTAACAACTCTTGCTATGGGTGGTGGCAAAGGTGGTAGCGACTTTGATCCAAAAGGAAAAAGTGATGGCGAAATTATGCGATTTTGTCAAGCATTTATGAATGAACTATACCGACATATTGGCGCCACTACAGATGTACCTGCTGGTGACATAGGCGTAGGTGGGCGTGAGATTGGTTATCTTTTTGGGCAATACAGAAAACTTACCAACCGCTTTGATGGTGTGCTTACTGGCAAAGCTCTTGAATGGGGTGGAAGCTTAGTAAGAACAGAAGCAACAGGTTATGGAAGCGTGTATTTTGCACAAGAAATGCTTAAAGTACGTGGAGAAAGCTTAGAGGGTAAAGTTTGCACCGTTTCAGGAAGCGGAAATGTGGCTATCTACACAGTAGAAAAGCTTCAACAGCTTGGTGCAAAACCCGTAACTATCAGTGATTCTAAGGGTATGATTTATGACAAAGATGGTATTGATCTTGCGTTACTCAAAGAACTCAAAGAGGTAAAACGTGCCTCACTTGAAGAATACGCACAAAAAAGAAGCAGTGCAGTATATACTAAAGCAAGCGACTACAAAGCTGGCACAAATGATGTATGGGCAATTCCTTGTTTTGCAGCTTTCCCTAGTGCAACACAAAATGAATTAAGCCTAGAAGATGCAAAAATCTTGCTCCAAAATGGTTGCCAATGCGTAAGCGAAGGTGCTAATATGCCTTCAACAATGGAAGCTGTGCATCACTTCATCCAAGCAAAAATTTGTTATGGTCCTGGTAAAGCAGCTAATGCTGGTGGTGTGGCAGTAAGTGGGCTAGAAATGGCACAAAATGCAAGTATGACACCATGGAGCTTTGAAGTTGTTGATGAAAGACTTCAAGGTATCATGAGAAGCATCTTTACAAATGCAAGCCAAACTGCTGCAGAGTTTGGTGATCCTACAAATCTCGTTTTAGGAGCAAACATAGCAGGCTTTAGAAAAGTCGCTGGGGCGATGATTGATCAAGGTGTGATTTAAATATCTCACACCTTGGCTTTTAGATTCGCTGGTTTTAAAATTTCTAATATCTGTGGGTAGTAAGCAAGGATATTATCCAAATGCTTTTGGCTTGCAGTGGCGTTGTATTTCCACAAAGCATTTTCCTGGCTACCCCAAGTTGTGATTGCATTTGCAACAGAATCTGGATCATGGTTTTCAATAAGACGAATTTTGGTTCCTTGTAAAAGTGCCATAGCCCAAAGCCAAATATCATCGCTTGTAGGAGCAAGACGCATAAAAATTTCAGAATCCACCACATCTTTATGAAGACAATGTGGTGGATAAAGCACGCCCCCTACACCAAATAAAAAGTTACGATATGAACTACGCGGTGGGATTTGATATTTAAAAATTTCTAACCAATTATTACAATCCTCAAGTACGCCATCTTTATCAAAAATCACATATCCCACCCAATGACAATGCACATCTTTTGGGAATTTTTCATAGCTTTCTACTAAACGCTTGACAATAAAGTCTGGATAAAAAATATCATCATCAAATGTAATAATGCAAGATTGTGGGTATGCACGGATCGTATGAATGATCTTGTTGTATGGGCGAAGATTTTCATCACTAAAGGCAATTTCTAAGCCACATTTTTCAAACTCTAAAATATGCTTTGGCACATCTGCGCGCCCATTGGGACATTCTTGTTTGCTAAGCCAAAGGATAATTTTATCAGCCTTATAACTTTGTTTCATAATTGAATACAATGTATAGTGCAACTGATAGAATCGCTTTGGATAAGAAGTTAGCGAGATAATAAGTGGTATTTTTGGTGGAGTTGGATTTAGGCGGATTCCAAAAGTATTTGAACGCAAAAATCTCTTAATTTCATTTTCAAGTAAGAAAAACTTAATCTTTTGTTTAGTCCATCTGATGGGGATATATGGTAATTTAAGAAAAATCTTTATCCAAAAAGGCAAAGTGCGAAGATAAGAAAAAGCCTTTTGTTTTGCAGTAAGATGGGATTGCTTTGGTGGAAAATGAGGATGTAGGAGAGAATCTAAATCATTTGAAGTCTTAGAGCCTGTATGCCCCCCCCCCCGTATTGCTTTGCTGTAAGGCGCTATTTTCTTGCATTATTTTTCCTTGTCTCTATTTAAAATTCAAATCACAATTATAAAGAAAAAATATAAAAAACCACTAAAGCATTGCCTAGCTTAGAAAATCTCTCTAAATTGCCTTACCAAAGGAAATGGGCTTTTTTCTCGCAAGCACAAAAATGCATTCATGCTCAAGGTTGTTGCCATAGCTTTTGGTGTATTTTTGCAAAAGAGCTTTTTTAAAAAATCCTTTTTGTAGGCCATTGATACCACTTAACGCAAGGTGTTTGAAAATTCTAACGTGCTATTAAAATGCAAAATTTTGTCTGCGTGCTTAAATGCAAAATTTCAAATTCACTCTCCATTAGTGCGCGGTATTCCTCCAAATCCAAATATTCTAACCCCACATTGCAAAGCTCTCTTACCTGCCAAAGGTTAGCTTTTCCAAAAGTGCCAAATACAAGTAAGCCTTGTGGATGTAAAATGCTTGCAATTGCTCCAAAGCTTCTCTTTGCTCAAGCCACTGCAAACAAACGTTTGAAGCGATACAAGAAAATGCTGGTTGAGAAAATTTGTACAATCATTCATATCAAAACGCGCAAACTCCACGCCAAAATCACTAAATGGTGGATTCTCAAATACTTTTTTATAATCATTAATATCATTACAAAGCATTTTTTGGTGCAAAATTTTCTAGCAAAAGGCGTGTGTATTGTCCCCACGCGCAACCAAATTCAAAAACATAGCTAAAAATATCAGCTAGATTTTCACTTTGCAAAAGCATAAAATCGTGCAAAAGTGCAATCAAATACCGCGCTATAAAATGATTGATCAAGATGTATTCTAAAAAATACACGAGTAATCCGCCCATAAGGGCAAATTACTACCCTCGTTACAAATCATTCTTCTTTAATGTGTATAAAGAAGCTCTTGTATATGGTAGAGTGTGTTTAACTCGATCACAAGCTCACAAGCTACCCTTGCAAAGTCCTCGCGAACATGTAATGTATCCTTGTCAAACTCTCGCAGATGTGCGATTGGCATTTGGCTATATTGCGTGATAAACTCTTCACTATCATATGCTTGACTATCACAAGCACCACTTATTATAAGCCCCAATATGTCTATATTTCTAGTCTTTAGTGCCTCTATGCTTAATAAAATATGATTGATTGCACCCAAATAATGCCGCCCTACAAGCACCACCGGTAAATGATGGTATGCTACCCAATCCAACACACAATGCGTAGAATCTATAGGTGTATAAAGTCCTCCAGCAGTCTCTATCAAAATAGTAGTCTCTGGTGTGGTGCGTGTGGGTAACGGAAGCTCTAGCGCATCATAATGAAGAGATTCTAATTTTTTAGCTCTATGTGGAGAAGTAGGAGTTTGCAAGGTTATAGCACTTGGGATAATGTGCGTATGTGGCGTGAGAGTGGCAATAACATCACTATCTGTTGGTGTACCTGCTTGCACAATCTTATGATATGCTAAGCCTAATCCATAACAAAGTGCGGCACTCACTGCACTTTTCCCTACATCTGTGTGCGATCCTACCACCACCAAATACGGCAACCGCATATATTTATCCTTACTTAACATCGTGTGTCAATTGCCTTCCTAAGCTTACACAAAGCAACCTATAGCTCATCACCATTTTTTCCATTCCCTCGCGTATAATCCCCACAGATTTATAATAAAATCCCTCAATATCATCTCTAGGCAAATGTAACGCACTCACCATGAGATTATGTAAAATATGTCCAACACTCCCCTCAAAAAGTAACCCCACAAAGGTATTTTGCGCACTCATCTTAAGACTAAAGTGGTGCACGCGATCGATTAGGGCAAATAATTCCTTTTTGTTGCATACTCTGCAGGATAAAAGCGTCATAAATTCCTCTTTGTATGCAAGCACTTCCGCAAGATTCAAATCCCCGTATGTCCTAAAAACTTGTGTATAATCGGTACTACAATGTGCGATAATTTTGTTGATAGCTTTTTGCTTTTTTCCTCTCTCAAGCTCACGTAAACTAAATTCCTCTATACTGCATGCCTTTGTTCCTTGTATATACGCACCCTCACCGAGATTCAGCACGATACGCGGTGTAAATGCCTTGATACATCGCTCCATACTACGCGCACTCAAACTAAATAGCGCGTCAGAATAAACACTAGATTCTGTATTACCTTGCACCTTGAAGGCATGAGCTGGAATCTGTGGCACCTCTTTGCCATAAAAAGAGTTTTTGGCATGTTTGCTTTTGCCCTCGATATAGCCACAATCAAGTCCGCATATCAATACTTCCTCGCCCAAAAGTGCAGCAAGTGCAAAACCCGCATTGCCAACATATGGCGCACTAAATTCCACAACGCTTTTTGCACCAAACATATAAGCCCCTGCACTTCCACCGCGCATAAATATATAAGCGTTTTTGCCAAGAGCCAAAGCTTCTGGCTGCACGACGCTACCACAAAGTAACGTGGTATCGCCCAAAGGTGCTTGTATCAGCACATCTTT
>NZ_FZPO01000047.1 GCF_900198655.1 Helicobacter equorum
CCAAAAAATTATAGGCATAGTGGGGATTGTAATATAAAAAACTTTAATTTTCACTTCATAGCACTTGTATAAAGGGAATAACAAATGCTTTGCTTATAAGAAAATTAGGATTGTATAGAGGGAATAATTATGATTGATATAAAAACAATTTTTACTGATTTTCAATCTGTGCAAGAAAAACTTGCTATCAAAAAAGTGAGTGCACAGACTTTGACACAACTCCACGATCTAGCCAATACACATAAAAAATGCAAACAGGATTTAGAAGAACTCCAAGCCTACCAAAACAAAACTTCTAAGCTTTTTGGGCAATATAGATCGCAAGGCAAAAATACCGATGAATTAAAAGCCCAACTAGATGCCAACAAACAAAAACTAACACAAACTCAAGCCACGCTTTCAGATATAGAATCTGCACTCCAAACACTCGCACACACAATTCCCAATATTCCAGATTCTAAAACACCAAAGGGAGAAGATGAACGCGATAATATAGAACTTGCCAAGATTCTCACACCTAAAATCTTTGACTTCACACCAAAGGAACATTGGGAGCTTGCTCAAGAAAATGGTTGGATTGACTTTGAAGCAGGTGTCAAACTTGCCAAAAGTCGCTTTAGTGTCTTGCGTGGTATGGGCGCTAAACTCAATCGTGCGCTTATTAATTTTATGCTAGATTATAATCAACAAGCAGGTTTTGAAATGGTAAGCACACCATTACTCACTAATGCACATTGCCTCTTTGGCACGGGACAATTACCAAAATTTGAAGAAGATATGTTTAAAGTAAAAACCCAAATTGAGGAATTAGATTCACAAGAAAGTAAAATGCATGAGCTCTATCTCATCTCAACATCTGAAATCACACTCACTAATCTCTATAACGACTGCATTATCCCTAAAGATTCATTGCCTATTATGCTTACTGCCTACACGCCATGTTTTCGTAAAGAAGCCGGAAGTGCAGGGCGTGATACAAGGGGTATGATTCGCCAACACCAATTTGATAAAGTCGAGCTTGTCGCTATCACGCACCCAGATCAAAGTGATGCAATGCAAGAAAAAATGATACAAACCGCTAGTGGAATCTTGGAAGCGCTAGAACTTCCTCATCGCCTCGTGCAACTTTGTGGTGGCGATCTCGGATTTAGTGCAAGTAACACTGTGGATATCGAAGTGTGGCTACCTGGACAAAATTGCTATCGCGAGATTAGCTCTATCTCCAATACAAGAGACTTTCAAGCGCGTAGAGCAAAAATCCGCTACAAAGATGAGAAAAAAAATACACTCGTGCATACACTCAATGGCTCTGCGCTCGCTGTTGGACGCACACTTATCGCCATTATGGAAAATTTCCAAAACCAAGATAGAAGCATTACAATCCCAAAAGTTTTGCAAAAATATCTCTAAGGTAGGCTATGGCGACACAAGAAGTAGATCTTAATGATCCCACACAAGAAACAAATGAGCAAGGTTCTGCAAATAACCAAGAGCAAAAGAATGGTATACAACAAAAAATCGCTACGCTCTTAGCGCCAATCTTGCAAAAAATACCTCTTAATGTCATAAATATTCAAGCAATAAAAAACAATAAAAAACTTCTCTTTGCGCTCATTGGTGCAGGGATTAGCATACTTTTACTTATCATTGGACTTATGTTGTTTGCCCTTAGAGACGACAAAGAGGAGGATTTGCCACCACCACCCCAACCAAAACCTACTAAAATATCTCAAGCGCCACAGGTAAAACAACTCTCGCAAAAAAATAGTATCGATGCTAGTGAGCTAGGGCTGATGATTAAAAAAGCAAATCTACTCTATGAACAAGGCGATAAATTAGAAGCACTAGATTTGTTTGAACAAATCGCTATTTTCTCACAATCTCTTGCAGGATATAATCTTGGCGTGATTAAACTCAAAGAAAAAGAATACCAACAAGCCCTACAATCGTTTGATATGGCGATTGCATCAGGTGAGGATGTAGCAGTGAGTGCCATTAATGCCGCATATGTGGCTCATAAGTTAGGCAAAGAAGAGTTAGTAGAGTATTATGTGGGCATTAGCTATTCACATCTTCTTGAAGCCAATAAACAATCTTTTTACTCACTTTTATATAGCCTTGTTGCTATCTATAAGGGTTTTTATTTTGAATCTCTCTCTTCGTTATTAAACCCAAATTCCCAAAGCTATCAAACACACAACAATAAACTCCATGCTCG
>NZ_FZPO01000007.1 GCF_900198655.1 Helicobacter equorum
TTATCCTAATACTCCAGCCTTTAGTGTGCGGACAGGATCGTGTCATTTTGCGCGTCTTTCCCACTCATATGCACTTTTGATGATGTAGGCGAGATCATTAAATCGTGGTTTCCAATCTGTGAGAGTGCAGATTTTAGTATTATCTGCAACAAGAATAGCAGGATCTCCTGCTCTACGATCAGAATCTAAGACCACAAAATCCACGCCACTTACCTTCTTTACCATTTGGATAACTTCAAGCACACTATAGCCTTGTCCATAACCCACATTAAAAATTTCACTTGTATTATGTGTTTGGAGATATTTTAGTGCGCTTAAATGGGCGTTTGCTAAATCATCGACATGTATATAGTCTCGCACGCAAGTGCTATCTTTGGTCGCATAATCTCTACCAAAAATATGCATCATCTCTCTTGATCCACATGCACATTCACATGCAACTTTGATGAGATGGGTTGCGTTTTTGGATCTTTGTCCCAAACCTTGTGCAGATTCTAAAAGTTCTAGTGTGTTAGCGCTACTTGCTCCTGCAACATTAAAATAACGCAAAATAGCATAATTAAATTGTGGATAGGCACGATGTGTATCCATAAGCACACGCTCACTCATCATTTTGCTCGCACCATATGGGTTAATAGGAGTTAGTGGAGCATTTTCTCGCACAGGCACAAGGCTTGCATCTGGTTCACCATATACCGCTGCTGTAGAGCTAAAGATAAAGGTATTAATGCCATGTTTTATACAAAGCTCGATAAGTAGGGTAGTGTTTAGTGTATTGTTTTTGTAATATGTAAGTGGCAGGGTCACAGATTCACTAACAATGAGTGAGGCAGCAAAATGCACAATTGCGTCGAATTTTTCTTGCGCCATAAGAGTAGAGAGGGTATGTGTGTCACCCACATCACCCCTTATAAACCGCACGCGATCCCCAAAAACTTTTGCAATGTATGTGTAATTTTCCTCAAAACCTGTGCTTAGATTATCATAAATCACAATATGAGAATCTAGCTGTTGTGTGAGAAACCAAAATGCTGTGTGTGATCCTATATAGCCACTTGCACCAGTAAAGAGAAATTTTTTCATACCTATTCCTTGTTAAAGATTTGTTAGAGATTCTTATACATGCAACTTAATAGATTTTTTGAGATTGTAGCATATATTAGTCTTAGCTCATAATGACTTGAAGTTGTTCTATGATTTTTTGGTATTCCCAAATGTCTTTAAACTCTTGGCTTAAAAATTCCTCCATAAGAAGTTTTTTTCCTAGTGCCTCATCAAGTTCAGGATCATTGCCTTTTTGGTAAGCACCAATGCGCAATAAAACTTCATTTTCTTTCAATAGTGCATATAGTCGTCGAAATTTTCTTACTACTTGTAGATGTGGTGGCGTGATAACATCATTAATGACCCTCGAGGCAGAGTTTAGGATATTGATTGGTGGATAGATTCCAGAATCTGTGAGTTCGCGTGAAAGCACAATATGCCCATCAAGGATAGAGCGACTTTGATCAGCGATAGGATCGTTGAGGTCATCGCCTTCAGTGAGTACGGTAAAAAATGCCGTGATAGATCCCACGCCTTCTTCTTTTCCGGCACGCTCCATAAGTTGGGGTAAAATCGTGAGAGAAGAAGGTGGATAGCCTTTGCTTGTAGGTGGCTCACCAAGTGCCAAGCCTATTTCACGTTGCGCCATAGCAAAACGCGTGATAGAATCCATGATAAATAAGACATCTTGCCCTTGTTCTTTAAAATACTCGGCAATAGCCATAGCACTAAATGCGCCATATTTACGCATAAGTGGCGAATCATCGCTTGTGGCTACAACAATAATAGTATTATTCATATTGTTATTGAGATTTTTTTGGATAAATTCTGGTACTTCTCTACCACGCTCACCTATGAGGGCGATTACTTTGATAGGAGCTTTGCAACCACTAACAATCATTCCCATAAGTGTAGATTTACCCACACCAGATCCAGCAAAGATTCCCATTTTTTGTCCTTTGCCACAGGTGAGTAAGCCATCGATGCTTTTGACACCTACACTAAAGACCTCATTAATGACGCCTCGTTTGAGTGCGCTAATAGGTTCCCGCATAAGAGGAGTGCTAGATTCTGCATGTAGTGCTCCTTTGCCATCTATAGGGATTCCAAGTGGATTTATCACACGCCCCAAAAGTGCATTTCCCACAGGAATCTGTAAACCTTGCGTAATAACGCGGACATAATCCCCACTTTTTCGCCCCTCAACAAATGAAAAAGGATTGATATAAAAATGATCTTTTTCTATTGCGCTCACTATACCCAAATCTTTTGTGCTGCGTTCTGATAGAGAATCTATGGGGTTAGAAAATTCAATAATATCTCCCACGCTTGGACGTATGCCACTCGCCACAATTACATTTGGCATAATTTTGATGATACTACCATAGCTTGGAGAAAGGTTAGTGTTTTTAAGCTTTTGGCGAATTTCTTGTAATGACATAAATATCCTAAATTTTTTTAAGGTTTTTTTAGTTAAAATCGCCAAATTATACTTGAGTAAATATTAAATTAAGGAATTGTATGAATCTACAAACAAAAAGTCTGGATAGTGCAAATGCTGTGGTAAGTGGTGTGATTTCACAAGGTGTGTTGGAGCAAAAAACACAAGATGTGATTAAAAAAATCGCCAAGAGTGTGAAAATAGATGGTTTTAGAAAAGGTAAGGTTCCAGCACATCTTATACAATCACGATACAAAGATCAAATAGATAAAGATTCTAAGCAAGAGGCGGTGCAAGATCTTTTGCAAGCGGGTTTGAAGAATCTTGGTATAGAGCCTCAAGCAATGCTTGGGAATCCACTTATTTCAAAATTTGAGAGTAAAGACAACACTATTGATGTAGAGATAAAAATTAGTACAACACCAGAATTTAGCCTTGATAAAGTCGAAGATTGTGTGCCAGAAGTACAACTTAAGTCTGTAAGCACTAAAGAAATTGATGAGCGTTTGGTAGAGATCGCTAACTCCCGTGCCCCACTTTCTGAAGTAACGCAAGATAGGGCATTACAAAAAGATGACACGGCGGTTATTGATTTCGAAGGTTTTGTTGATGGGAAAGTTTTTGATGGTGGTAAAGCACAAAACTTTAACCTCACCATTGGATCGAATCAATTTATTCCAGGCTTTGAAGATGCGCTTATTGGTATGAAAAAGGGCGAAAAACGAGATATTGAAGTAACATTCCCAAAAGATTATCAAGCTACACATTTAGCGGGGAAACCAGCGACTTTTGCTATCACATTGCATAAAATTATGCAAAAAGATGCAGTGGCAATTGATGAAGCATTTGCAAAAAGTATGTTGGGTCAGGATGCGACACTTGAGAGCTTAAAAGATGCGATAAAAGGGCAGCTTGAGATGGAACATAAAACAAACCTCTATAATAAGGAGCTAAAAGAAACATTGCTCCAAGCCTTGCTAAAAGAGATTACCTTTGATCTTCCTGAATTGATTGTTGAGCAAGAAATGGATATTTTATTCAGAAATGCATTAAATACTATGTCAAAAGAAGAGTTTGATACGCTTAAAAATGATGAACAAAAAGCAAGACAAAAGCGCGATAGCTTCAAAGAAGATGCAAAAAAGAGTGTGCAAATCACATTCATTATGGATGCTTTAGCACGCAAACATAATATTGTAATTCAAGATAATGAAGCATTACAAACAATCTATTATGAAGCAATGATGACGGGACAAGATCCAAAAGCGGCTATTGAGTATTATCAAAAAAGTAATCTCTTACCAGCAATTAAAATGGCTATGATAGAAGATAGAGTACTAACTTTTTTACTAGATTCTAAATTAGAATCTAACACAGATACAAAAAGTGCAAGCACCAAAGAACCAAAAGCCTCTAATTCAAAGTCTAGCAAACAAACATCAGATACTTTAGCATAAAGGGTACTTATGAGTGGATATATTCCTTATGTGATAGAGCGCACAGGACGTGGTGAGCGAAGTTATGATATTTATTCTCGCCTATTAAAAGATCGTATTATTCTGTTAAGTGGCGAGATTAATGATTATGTTGCTTCTTCGATTGTCGCACAGCTTTTATTTTTAGAAGCAGAAGATCCAGAAAAGGACATAAATTTTTATATTAACTCTCCGGGTGGTGTTATTACAAGTGCTTTTAGCATTTATGACACGATGCATTATATTCGCCCCGATGTTTGCACAATTTGTATCGGACAAGCAGCAAGTGCAGGAGCTTTTTTACTTAGTAGTGGCACAAAGGGCAAGCGCTATTCATTGCCAAATTCTCGTATTATGATTCACCAACCATTGGGTGGAGCGCAAGGACAAGCCACGGATATTGAGATTCAAGCACAAGAGATTTTGCGCCTTAAAAAAACGCTTAATGAAATTATGGCACACAATACTGGGCAGAATATCAAGAAAATTTCACAAGATACTGAGCGAGATTTTTTCATGAGTAGTGCACAGGCTAAAGAATATGGACTAATTGATGAGATTTTAAACAAAAGCTTGAAGTAGAGTGGGATATGCCAGATAACAACAATGATTTTTTTGGAAGTTTGGGGTTAGAGCTAGAGAATGATGTATCTAGTGGTTATGCTGATGAGAGTGCAGACACCACTGATAACATTACAAAAGAAAAGCTTAGCGAAATTTCTAGAAAGACATTTCAAATGCTTGATGATGAACATATTTTTCCGTTTCCAGAAAATTTTGAGAGCATTTTTGAGCGTAACCTCAATAAGGAACAAAACGAAGATGTTAGGAATAAAATTCGTAATGTGTTGGAATCTCGGCATAACAATGCGAATGTGATTGCACTTGAAACCGCCATAAATAAAAGTTTTACAAATCTTAAGAGTATTTTTGAGCAGGTTGGGGTACTTTGCAAACAATTAGAAAATTTTGAAAACAAGATGTTCTCACAGCTTGGAGAGATTGATAAGATTGAAAATCCTCTTGCGGTGAAAAATGCTATCACGATTCTTCTCAATAGTGCCAACACAGCATATAAAAGAATCTTTGGTCAAACAAAAGTTGTGGTGGAAAACTACACCAAAATGTATGAAGATTTTTTAAATATCAAAAAAAAATCTATGTTTGATGTCGTGCTTGGTATCTATAACAAGCAGTTTTTTTTCCAAAAACTTGATCGAGAGTGTCTTATTGGGAAGGATTTTGCTGGAGAAAACGCGCTTTTTATCGTGGCACTTAGTGATACACTCTTAGATAGCCTAAAAAGCAAAAAATCACTCATCAGTGCTACCAAGATGATTTCTAAAATTTTGCTTGATAAAATCGGGAAAGAAGATAGTATTTGCGCACTACGTGATACAGAGCTTGCTATTTTTATGAAAAATGTAAGTTATTCTAGCATTCGTGATGTGGGCACGCAACTTATTGATTCACTCAAAAAAAGCACAGTATTTTTAGATGATGTGCAAATTGCCTTAGATGTGGTCGTAGGTGCGACAAAATTTGATCCAAACAACACACCGCAAGAAAACATACAAAACGTTAGAACAGCTTTAGAGGTCGCAAAATCAGAAAACAAAAAGCTTGAGATCTTTAAACAGAGCTCTAGTGAGGATACACAAGAAGGGGATTTTGATAGTGATTTTGGAAATTTTGAAATACCCTGATAAGCGGCTCCGCAAGAAGTCAAAGCCTGTAGAGGTGTTTGATGAGGCTCTGCATACATTGCTTGATGATATGTATGAGACAATGATTGAACATAATGGCGTGGGATTGGCGGCAATACAAGTGGGTGTGGATAAGCAGATTCTTGTTATTAATATTCCACGCCAAGAGGATAATGAGCAACACAAAGAGGATATGCTTGAGATTATTAACCCTGTGTTTTTGAAACAAGAGGGCGAGATCGTATGGAATGAAGGCTGTCTGTCTGTGCCAGAATATTATGAAGAGACAAAGCGTTTTTCACATGTTACGCTCGCGTATAAGGATCGTTTTGGAAACGATAAAGTCCTCCAAGCTGATGATTTTTTGAGTGTGGCACTTCAGCATGAGATCGATCATCTCAATGGTATGCTTTTTGTCGATAAGCTTCCTATTCTCAAGCGTAAGAAATTTGAGAAAGAGCGCAAAAAGACAAAATAAGCGTTGTTAGATTCTAAGCATGACAAATAAAATTTTTTGTGCAAGCTTGGTTGGCACCCAAACAAAGATTATCGAGATAGAATCCGCTTTTACAAGGGGGTTGCCAAGTTTTAGTATCACAGGGCTTGCGACAAGCTCTATCCAAGAATCTAAACAACGCGTTCAATCCGCACTTGCCAAGACAGGCTTTACGCTCCCACCGCTAAAAATTACTATTAATCTCTCGCCATCAGATATTGCCAAAAGTGGTAGCTATTTTGACTTGCCTATCGCGCTTATTTTGCATTCTATGAATCTAGAGCTTAGGGAGCCGTGGTTTGCTTTTGGTGAGTTAGGACTTGATGGAGTAATTAAATATACCCAAAGTATTTTTCCATTACTTTTTGATCTTGCCGTGTTATCGCCAAATGCCAATGTCATTGTTCCCGAATGCGCACAAGAGATTTTAGGCGTGATTCCTAATCTTTGTTTGCATTTTGCTAAGGATTTATCACAAGCACTTGAAATTTTAGATGCCCAAGATTCTACATGGAATATGCAAGATACCAAAGATACAAGACCCACAAATACACCAAAGAATCTAGATTTTATGCATCTTGAAATAGAGGGTAAGCGTTACTATTATACACAAGATTTTGCGCTAGATTTTGCACAAGTTCGCGGACAAGAAATGGCTAAGCGTGCAGCTCTTATATCTGCTGTAGGGTTGCATAATATTATTTTTGAAGGCAGTCCTGGTTGTGGTAAAAGTATGATTGCCCAAAGAATGCGCTATATTCTTCCGCCTATGAGTCTTACAGAAATTATGCATACGCTAAAACTTCAATCTTTGAGTGCGCAAGGATGCACATATTCTCCACTGCGTCCATTTAGAAACCCTCATCAAAGTGCTTCAAAAGCAAGTATTTTGGGATCTGCTACGCAGTTTGAACCAAAGCCCGGTGAGGTGGCACTTGCACATAATGGAATCTTGTTTTTTGATGAATTGCCACATTTTAAACGCGATATTTTAGAATCTCTGCGTGAGCCTTTAGAAAACCATAAACTTAGTATTTCTAGGGTGCATTCTAAGCTTGAATATGAGACTTTATTTTTATTTATTGGGGCGCAAAACCCTTGTCCTTGCGGTAATTTACTAAGCTCTATAAAGGAATGTCGTTGTCAAGAAAAAGAGATTAGATCGTATAAAAATCGCCTTAGTGAGCCATTTTTGGATCGGATTGATATATTTGTGCAAATGACAGAAGAATCTGTAATACACACAGAATCTAACTTAGATTCTAGGCATATGCAAGAAATGGTGTTTGAAGCATTTGTGTTTGCCAAAAATAGAGGACAACATGGCTTTAATGGTAAGTTAAGTGAAAGGGAGATTGAGCAATTTTGTGTATTAGATTCTGAAAGTCACACACTTTTGCAACAAGCAAGTGTGCGTTTTGGCTTAAGTATGCGCGCACAAAATAAACTTAAAAAAGTGGCGCGATCAATTGCGGATTTGGCTAAAAGCGAAATGATTATGAAGTCTCATATTTTAGAGGCACTTTCCTATCGACATGTGTAGGGTGTAAGACTAGTGGCTATAGCGTGACCTTAGAGATCAAGAGTTGGTGTGATTGCAAAACTTCGCCGATGAAATGGCGTATAGCCATACCGCAAGATTGCTTGTATATGAGTTTTGGTGCCATAGCCTTTATTGCTAGCTAGATTATAGTGTGGGTATTGTTCGTGGAGTTGGTGCATTTGTGTATCTTTTGCCACTTTGGCTAAAATAGATGCTGCGCCAATAAGCAGATGTTTAGAATCTCCCTTGATGAGTGTCTGTAATGTTTGTGGGGCTTTGAGCGTAAGTCCAAAGGTAGTGTTGCCATCAAAGATAAATGTATGGGTTTGTGAGGAAAAATATGTCGTGATTTCTGTAAGCGCATTTTTTAGACAGGTGCTTAACCCTTGTGAATCTATCTGTGTGGCAGTTTTTTCGACTATGTGATATGCGATATGATGTTGTTGTGCGAGGATTTGTAAGCCTTGTGCAATGGCTTTTCGCTTAGATTCAGAGAGTTTTTTACTATCTTTGATACCTAGATTCTGTAAGGTTTCTTCTGTGCCTAACACGCCACACATAAACATACTGCCACATATGCATCCACGACCAGCCTCATCAATCCCACAAATCATGCAATTTCCCTTGTATGCTGTATTTATCATACATTAGAGTATAAAATTAAAAATAAATATTACTAAAAAAGGAATATATTCTATAGATGATACAAATACACACATTTTGCTATAAAAAACTTAAAATTTAGTAAAATTTTACTTTTATTTTAGTCTTTTTCTTTATAATTTCGCTACTTGAAAGAATATATTCTCTCAAAGCACTTTATTAAGAAATAAGGAGTAAAAATGCTAGAGATTAGGTGGCATTCGCGCGCTGGTCAAGGTGCGGTGACAGGAGCAAAAGGTCTAGCCGATGTGGTTGCTGGGACAGGCAAAGAAGTGCAAGCATTTGCATTTTATGGTTCAGCCAAGCGAGGGGCTGCAATGACAGCTTATAATCGTATAGATTCAGAACCTATACTCAACCACGAGAAATTTATGAATCCTGATTATGTGCTTGTGATAGATCCCGGACTCGTTTTTATCACTGATATTTGTGAGCATGAAAAACCTACGACACAATATATTATTACAACACACCTCTCTAAAGATGAATTATTAGAGAAAAAGCCACAATTACAGGGCAAAAAGATTCACACTCTTGATTGTATCAAAATTTCTCTCCAAGAGCTTGGCAAACCTATCCCTAATGCTCCTATGCTTGGTGCATTAATGAAAGTATCTGGGATTTTAGAGTTGGAATTTTTTCTTAAAGCTTTTACAAAAGTGCTTGGTAAAAAACTTCCACAAAAAGTCATTGATGGCAATATGGTAGCTATTAGACGCGCTTATGATGAAGTGCAATAACGCATAAGGAGGTAGTAATGGATAATAGAGGCTGGAATGAATTAGAGATTGGATCGGCTCTTTTCCCTTTTGGTAGTGATGCGAAAGCCCAAATTGAGGAACATAACGACAAACGACAATATACACGAGATAGTTCTTTTACTGCGAGTGTAGCGCATTGGCGTGTAGAAAAGCCTGTGCATAATTCTCAAGTATGTATTAACTGCTTTAATTGCTGGGTGTATTGCCCTGATGGCGCTATTTTGGCACGAGATGAAAAATTAGCCGGCGTGGATTATGTGCATTGCAAGGGTTGTGGTGTGTGTGTGGATGTCTGCCCTACGAATCCAAAATCCTTATTAATGTTTGAAGATCATAAGGATAATCAAGAAGCTTTGAGTGCATGGCCACAAAAAGAAGACAAAAAGAAAAGCTAAGGAGAAACTATGGCAAAAGTTATGGAATTGCAAAAAATCGAGGTATGGGATGGTAATATGGCTGCATCTCACGCGATGCGACAAGCCCAAATCGATGTGGTAGCTGCCTATCCTATCACCCCTTCTACACCTATTGTGCAAAATTACGGCACATTTATGGGTAATGGCTATATTGATGGAGAGTTTGTAATGGTAGAATCTGAACATGCTGCCATGAGTGCATGTGTGGGTGCAGCCGCCGCTGGTGGTCGTGTGGCTACTGCTACAAGTTCGCAAGGCTTTGCATTAATGGTTGAAGTTCTCTACCAAGCTTCTGGTATGCGTTTGCCAATTGTGCTTAATCTCGTAAATCGTGCCTTAGCAAGTCCGCTTAATGTCAATGGCGATCATTCTGATATGTATCTTAGCCGTGATACTGGTTGGATAAATCTCTGCACCTATAATCCGCAAGAAGCGTATGATTTCAATCTCATGGCATTTAGAATCGCGGAGGATTTGCGTGTGCCTGTGATTGTCAATCAAGATGGTTTTATTTGTTCGCATACTGCTCAAACAGTGCGTCCGCTTAGTGATACAGAAGCGTATGCTTTTGTGGGAGAATATAAGAGCAAAAATCCTATGTTGGATTTTAGTCGCCCTGTGACTTATGGTTCTCAAACTGAAGAAGATTGGCATTTTGAGCATAAAGCTCAACTTCACCACGCTATCATGGAATCTCACAAGGTAATCAAAGAGGTTTTTGAGGAATTTGCAAAACTCACAGGACGCGTTTATAATTTTGTAGAAACTTATGATCTTGATGATGCAGAGGTCGCGATCGTAGCGCTGGGCACCACGGTAGAATCTGCTCGTATTGCTGCCAAAGAGGCTCGCAAAAAAGGTATCAAGGCAGGTGTTGTATCATTGCGCACATTGCGTCCTTTCCCATTTGATCAATTTGGTGAAAAGCTTAAGCATCTCAAAGCTATAGCATGTTTGGATAGGAGTTTGCCAGCAGGTGCTATGGGTATGCTCTTTAATGAAGCTACAAGTGCTATTCATGCCACAGGGGGCAAGGCAGTTGCTTCAAATTACATTTATGGTTTGGGAGGACGCGATTTGACACAGGCGCATTTGACTGAAGTGTATGAAGAGCTTAATCAAGATGCCAAAGCAGGTAAGCTTACGCACCCAACACAGCAATTTATCGGACTTCGCGGTCCTAAACTAAGCTTTTTTTAGGAAGGATACATTATGGTAAAAGAAATTAAAAATCTTAAACAATTTTCTAAATCTGCAGAAAAGTTTGAAGGTGCACATCTTTTGTGCCCTGGTTGTGCACATGGTATGATTATCCGTGAAGTTCTTAATACCGCTGATGGACCTATTCTCATAGGAAACTCTACTGGTTGCGTTGAAGTTTCTACGGCAGTGTATCCACATACAAGCTGGGATGTGCCTTGGATTCATATTGGTTTTGAGAATGGATCTACAGCAGTTGCAGGTGCAGAAGCAATGTATAAGGCTTTGGTAAAAAAAGGTAAATATAATGGTGAGAAGCCAAAATTTGTGGCTTTTGGTGGTGATGGTGCGACTTATGATATAGGTTTTCAATGGATTAGTGGGTGCTTTGAGCGTGGGCATGATATGACTTATATTTGTCTTGATAATGAAGTGTATGCCAACACAGGAGGGCAGAGAAGTGGATCTACACCTATTGGATCTAGCACTTCTACGACACCAGCGGGTAGCGCGAGTTATGGTAAAAAAGAGAAGAAAAAAGATCTTCTTATGATTATGGCAGCACACGGATCGCCTTATGTTGCGCAAGTTGCACCTAATAAATGGAAAGATATGAACAAAAAAATTAAGACTGCACTTCAAACAGAGGGACCGACATTTATTAATGCGATGAGTGCTTGCACGACCGAATGGAGATTTGATTCGCATAAAACCGTGGAGATTAGTGATTTAGCAGTAGATTCACTCGTGTTTCCACTTTTTGAGGTGATTAATGGAACGCAATTGCACATCACCTATCGACCAAAAAACATTATACCAGTGCGAGATTATCTAGGTGCACAAGGACGCTTTAAGCATCTTTTCAAGCCAGAAAATGAACATATTATCGAGCAATTCCAAAAAGATGTCGATGCGCGTTGGGAATATTTGCAACGCAAAGAGGAAGCAGGAGTATAATACAATATGTGCATAGTAAATCTGCTATGCATTGTTGCTGTGTTAGTTAGGTTATGATTGGAGGGATTCTAGGATTTTTGTAACCACGCCTTTTGGATCCTGTGCTTTATAAATAGGGCGCCCTACAACAATAAAATCACTCCCAGCTTCTTTGGCAAATGCTAAGTCTGCTACGCGTTTTTGGTCGCTACTTTCTTCCCCAAATGGACGAATCCCGGGTGTAAGCGTAAGAAATGATTTTTGTGTAGCTTCTTTTATTGTCTTACTTTCAAAGCATGAACATACTACACCATCACATCCACTTGTATATGCCAAAACTGCCATATTACGTGCATGATTAAGAATAGGTGCGTTATAGATTTGGGTAAAGGTTTCTTCATCAAAACTTGTAAGTGCCGTAACTGCAAGAATAAGTGGTGCATTGGGAGTTTCTTGCTTGTATCGTGTTAAGGCTTTCATTGCCTTGGCACCACTACTGGCATGGATTGTAAGCATATCTATACTAAGCTTATGAATCTCATTGAGCGTATCAAGCATAGTATTTGGAATATCGTACAATTTGAGATCCAAAAAAAGCTTAAAATCCCCAATATTGCGTAATTCTTCTAAAAATTCTTTGCCATCACGCACAAAGCTTCGCAATCCCACTTTGAGCCACAAGTTTGAGCTATGGATTTTGAGGGATTGCGCTAAGATAAGGTTAGATTCTCTTGTTGGTAAATCAAGTGCTACACAAAGCTTTGGTGCTTTCATTTTGTGTCCTCTAGGTTTTGTATGTTTATGGTTTTGGTTATTTTTTGTATAGAATCTAGCACACCATTAATAAGTCGCGGTGCGTTTTCATCGCCATATATTTTGCCAAGCTCAATCGCCTCATTGATGACAATGGGCGCATCGGTTTGTGTATAGCAAAGTTCATATGCACCAAGCCGCAAAATTGAGCATTCAATCCGCCCAAGCCGACTAATATCCCATTCTTTTAAGTGCGTGTTGATAAGTGTATCAAGATCTCGGAGATTTGTAAGCACGCCATTAATAAGTCCTAGTGCAAAATCTTGTTGTTTGTGGCGAATCTTTTTTTCTTCTAGAATCTGTGTGGCTTCCTCTATGGCTGTGTGATTACCGATGTCATACGCGTATAAAATCCCAAGCACTGCATTTCGTGCTTGTGTGCGTGTTGCCATATTACACTCCTAGATTCTGATATAAGTTAATGAGTTCTATAAGTCCACTCATAGATTCAAAGCCCTTGTTACCTGCTTTACTACCAGCGCGTTCAATGGCTTGATCAAGTGAATCTGTAGTGAGCACACCAAAAGTTACTGCTGCACCATATTTGAGTGTCACATTTGCTATACCTTTTGTGGCTTCTGCAGCGACATAATCAAAATGTGGTGTATCACCTCTGATAATTGCTCCAAGACAGCAAATTCCATCATAATTTCCCTGTGTCAAGAGTTTTTGCAGGACAAAGGGTATTTCGTATGCACCAGGCACCAACACCAAATCTAGTAAGTCCTCATTGCCTCCATGGCGCAAAAAACAATCTCTAGCACCTTCTACAAGTCTATCGGTGATGATATGATTAAATCGTGAGCTAATGATTGCCACTTTTTCATCTCCGCGTAGTTGTAGCACACCTTCTATCGTATTCATTATATTCTCCTTTATAATAATGTGAGTGGTTGTAAGCTAGGAAGTAGCGATCGTATGCGTAATAAATCTTCTACCAGTCCAAAAAGCTCTTGTGTGGGTACCATATTTGCGCCATCGCTAAGGGCAGATTCTGGATTTAGATGTGTTTCTGCAAAAAATCCATCTATTCCTATACTTGCTGCTGCACGTGCAAGATATGGGACAAAACGCCTATCACCACCACTTTTGCCATCAAGTCCTCCAGGCATTTGCACGCTATGCGTTGCATCAAAGATTACAGGTGCAAATTGACGCATAATAACAAGCGATCGCATATCTACCACGAGATTGCCATATCCAAAGCTATTGCCGCGTTCAGTAAGCCAGATTCTATAATGTTTGCTTTGTTCATATGTGGCTGCATCACCACCGCGTGTTTTTATAGCTTTTAGCACCGTGTGTTTCATATCAGCAGGATTCATAAATTGTCCTTTTTTGACATTGACAATTTTTGAAGTCTTTGCCACTGCTACGATGAGATCGGTTTGGCGACATAAAAATGCCGGTATTTGAATCACATCGGCTACTTCAGCGATAGCTTGGGCCTGGCAGCTTTCGTGAATATCAGTAATGATTTTATATCCAAATTCTTGTTTGATTTGGGCTAAAAGTTTTAAACCCTCTTGCAAACCCGGTCCTCTGTAAGAATCCAAACTTGTGCGATTTGCTTTATCAAAACTTGCTTTGAAATAAAAATCAATATTAGGATTTTGTGCGATAGGTGCGAGTGCTTTTGCGGTTTGACTAAGGTTTTCATAGCTTTCAATAACACAAGGTCCGCTCATGAGGATCATTTTTTCAGACATTATTTTTCCTTTTCTTTTTGGATTATAGGTTTAAATTCTCTTTTAATCATATTGTAGTTGAGAATCTCCCCCGTTTCGATAATGTAATACCAACCATAAATATTAAGCTCACCACGATCAAAGCGTTCCTCTACAAATGGGTATGTCATAAGATTCTCAAGTTGTTGTTCGACATTGATTTGTTCAGTAAGCCACATACGCTTAGATTTGGAGCTAGGTTTGAGTGTGAGCACTTTTTGTTTCACGGGCTCTAGGAGTTCGATCCATTTTTGCACATACGGCGCTTTTTCTAGTTTTTGTGGTGGTTCATAGATTGCCGTGCAAGCACCACAATTACTATGTCCACATATGATGATGTTTTGGACATCAAGAATGGTGATGGCGTATTCTATGGCAGACGTGGTAGCGAGATAGCCTTGACGCATTCCACTAGATTCCGTATATGGTGGAATGATATTGCCAATATTACGCACGACAAACAGATCGCCCGGATCGGAATTCGTGATAAGATTTGGCACCACGCGTGAATCTGCACAACTGATAAATAATGTATGTGGATTTTGTGCTTTTTTAAGACTCTCATATAGCTCTTGGTGAGCTACAAAATCTTCTTCCTGGAACTTGATGGCTCCCTCAAATAATTCTTTCATGTGTTCCTTAAAATTTTTGCGATTTTTAAAGGGATGATTATAACAAAAGCAAGTATAATATCGGCTTTAATTTTTATAAGGCTAGTTTGGCTCTAGCTTGATGTAAGGGAATGTGATGTTTGGGCAAATCATTGAAACGATTGTAAATTTTATTGGTGATATGGGATATTTGGGGATTTTTGTGATGATGTTTATAGAATCTAGTTTTATCCCTTTTCCTTCAGAAGTAGTTATGATACCAGCTGGATACTTAGCATATAGAGGCGATATGAATCCCGTGATAGCTACGCTTATGGGAGTGGCTGGTTCATTGATTGGAGCATTATTAAATTATTGGCTTGCTTTGCAGTTTGGGCGCGAGTTTTTGATTCGATTTGGAAAGTATTTTTTCTTTGGTGAATCGAGCATGCAAAAAATGGAAGCGTATTTTACTAAGCATGGAGAGATTAGCACATTTGTAGGGCGACTTATTATGGGTGTGAGACAATATATCTCGTTACCTGCAGGACTTGCGCGTATGAATCTTGCAAAATTTTGTTTTTATACCTCACTTGGTGCTGGGATTTGGGTTATTATCCTTGTGTGGATCGGATATGCTATTGGTGCGACATTTGGGGCGGATTTTGAGATTGCAAACATCATACATGCTTTCACTTCCAAAGATATTACAACCCAAGAGAGTGAAATTAAAAGTTGGACAAGAATTGCAGGATATTCATTGCTTGTTTTTGTGTGTATCGTAAGTGTGGCGTATGTATTGTATTGGAAATATAAAAAAACCAAAAAAGACTAAAAATTATAAGGAGCGACAATGCAGGTGCAAGTGTATGGTATACCAAATTGTGGCAGTGTAAAAAAGGCTCGTAGTTTTTTAGAATCTCATGGTGTGAAATATGCGTTTGTGGATTTCAAAAAAATGCTACCAAGTAGAGATAAAATTTTATTTTGGATACAAAAAACCTCCCTACAAGCTTTACTAAATACTAAGGGCACGACATACAAAAAACTTGGTTTAAAAGAAAAAAATCTCAATGATGAGCAAAAAATTCAAGCTATGCTCCAAAATCCTACGCTTGTCAAACGCCCTGTGATAGAATGTGGTGATGTAGTCATCGTGGGTTATGATGAAGACCTTTATAAGCTTTGTTGTAATGGTAATGTGCAGTGATAAATCTTGCAAATAGAGTTGGCAAATTTTGTGTTTTGGTGCTGTGTGCATGTATCCTTGGGGCATGTTCGCAAAAAAAGATTACGATTCTCACACCAAAGGATCTTAGCACACTTCCTCAAAATGCTAATTATTATCTCCCTCAAGATACGCTAGAGTTTGGTAAGCTAGATTCTAAGGCGTTGCAAAAAGATTACCTCCAAAAGTTTTTTTCCCCATGGTTACAAAAAGGACCCAATCCAAATGTTGATGAAGTATTTTGGATTCGTCCATCATTGCTTAAATCGCGTGGGTGGGGTGAGAATCTAAAACCTTATACATTGGCTGATGGACAAAATATATTAGATTCTATGCAACTTGATCTCTATCCGAGTGCAAATCAAAAAGCTATCATTACTAAAAGCACGCATGTTCGGGCAGTCCCTAGTATACTACCAAAATTTTCGAAGCGTGATGGATACCCTTTTGATAGATGGCAAAATTCACTTATTTTTAGTGGCACACCTGTGCTCATTACGCACTATGATAGCTCACGGCGCTTTGCACATATAGAATCTGCCTTTGTGTATGGATGGGTGGAAGCACAGGATATAGCAACCTTAAGTGATGCAGATGTCAAGCAGATTATGAGTTGGGGATCATACATCACGCCAAATAAGGATAAAATTGTGTTATTGGATTCTAAAAAACACTTTACAACACAGGCAAGAATAGGGCAGATTTTTGCACTCAAGGCTAAAGCAGGAGATTTTTATGAGATATACAATATTGTGCGTCAAAATGATGGCAGGGCAAAGATTGATACCCTCAAGGTAAAAAAACAAGATTTTATCCCATTTCCTTCAGAGCTTGATCAAGCACTTGTAGCGGATTTTCTCACACAACTTATGGGGAGACCATATGGCTGGGGGGGTATGTATGAAGAGCGAGATTGTTCAGCATTAGTGCGAGATATTTTTGCACATAATGGTATTTTTTTGCCACGAAATTCTAAGGCACAGGTTTTTTATGGAAAAAACAGCGTAGATTTAAGTAAAATGTCATCCGCAGATAAGGAAGCCTATATTATCGCCAACGCTACGCCATTTTACACGATTTTGTGGTTACAAGGGCATATTGTGATTTACTTGGGGCATTCACAAGGCAGAGTGATTGTTGCCCACAGCGCATGGAGCGTTACAAGTGGTAAGAGATATGAAAATATGCTTGGTGGTGTGGTGATTACCACCTTGCATGTTGGCGAAGAATATAATGGTATGTTTAGGCATTCTAAAACCTTGTTAGAGCGCATAGGTGCGATGTCGGATATGACAATATTATCTCAAAATATCGTGCAAGGAAAGATACAGAATTAGTAAAACTTTTTAAGGGGGTGTAGTTTATGAGATGTATATTTGTGTTGCTTGTATTGTTGTTTGGATCTATTGTGCAGGCAAAGATTATGGTCATGGTAAGTGTGTTGCCGCAAAGTTATTTGGTGCAAAAAATTGCAAAAGATCTTGTTGAGGTCAAAGTCATGGTGCCAAATGGGAAATCTCCAGAGATTTATGAGCCACTACCATTGCAGATGCGTGATATCAAGGAAGCACAAATTTATGTCGGTGTGGGCATGTCATTTGAAAAAAAATGGCTCCATCGCTTTAAATCTACAAACCCAAAATTGTATTTTCTTGATATACCAAGTGCTCTTAATAAATCCGGCTTTAAGGTCGCGCATGACCCACATATTTGGCTTTCTCCTACATTTATGAAGATTCAAGCTAGAGAGATCTTTCGTGCTATTGCAAGTATTGATTTTAAAAACAAAAATTTTTATAAACAAAATTACGAGGAACTTCTAAAAGAAATTGACACTTTAGATTCTGAAATTAAGGCGATATTTGCTAAGTCTGATGCGAAAAAGGCTTTTGTGGTATATCATCCCGCGTGGCATTATTTTGCTAGTGAATATGGATTAGAAGAGATTGCAATAGAATCTGATGGCAAAGAAGCCAAGAGCGCACATTTACAAGAAGTGATTGCATTGATTAAGCAAAGGGATATTCATACTATTTTTTTACAACCACAATTTGCAAAAAAACAAGTGCAGGCATTAAGCACGGATCTTGGTTTGCAGATTGTAGAGCTTGATCCATTACAAGAGAATTGGGCGGAGGCTATGTTGGGATATGCAAAGGCTATAGCTACACAAAAATAACAATGACACCATTACTTGAAGTTTCAAAGCTTTGTTTTTGTTATGGGCGTGAGTCTGTTTTAGAATCTGTGGATTTTACACTTTTCCCCCATGAATTTGTGGCTATCATAGGTCCAAATGGTGGTGGTAAAAGCACGTTTGCTAAGCTCTTAGCCGGATTGCTCACACCGCATATGGGCAATATCCGCTATGCTTCTCCAACCCCACGCATAGGCTATGTTGCTCAAAATACAATGGAATACCTGGATTTTCCCATAAGTGCATATGAAGTCGTGATGATGGGATTTTTGCAAAAAGGTTTTCTACGAGCCAATGAAGAACAAAAAGCGTATGCGATGGAGATTATGCATAATCTTGGAATCGCACATTTAGCTAAGCGAAAAATCGGACAATTAAGCGGAGGGGAGCGCCAAAGGGTGCTTGTTGCAAGGGCATTATGTGCTAAACCTGATATTTTGTTACTTGATGAACCTACCGCAAGTATTGATGTGAAGGGACAAGATGAGATTTTTAAGATTCTCCAAGAGTTACATTCACGTATGAGTATCATCGTGATTAGTCATGATCTTTCGTCGATTTTGCGTTATGCTACAAAAATTATTTATATTAATAAAACCGCGACATTTCATGATGTCCCAAATATTGGAGTCCCAGAAAATTCTTCGAGTGAACATTTTTGTGAAATTGATTTGTTTTATCAGCTCACAAATACACAGGTAACAAACAACAAGGCTTAGTAATGATAGAATCTTTGCTTGAAATTATGAGCTTGAAATTTGTGTGGATGGCTCTTTTGGTGTCATTTTTGGTAAGTATTGTAAGTGGCGTGATAGGATCTATTGCTGTAGCAAATAAAAAGGTATTTGTTGCAGGAAGTGTCGCACATAGTGCATTTGGCGGTGTTGGGTTGGCGTTATTTTGTGGATTCTCTCCGACATTCGGCGCTATGCTGTTTGCAATTTTGTTGGCATTGTTTTTATCATGGGCAAACAGACATTATCAGGATCGGCTAGATTCATATATGGGGGCAATTTGGGCATTTGGCATGGCGCTAGGTGTAGTGCTTATTGATTTTACGCCCGGATACAATAGTGATATTTCAAGCTATCTTTTTGGTTCAATTATCGCTGTGAGTGATGAAGAAGCACAGGCTATCGCTGCGTATGATGTGATTTTGTTGTGTTTTGTGGGTGTGTATTATAGGCAGATTCTTGGGTTTTTGTATGATGAGGCATTTTGTCGTGTGCAGGGTGTAGGCACGATGTGGCTTAATCGGGTAATTTTTGTGCTTATCGCGGTTGGGGTTGTGATGAGTATGAGCGTGGCAGGACTTATTCTTGTGCTTGCGATTTTGTGTATTCCTGCCTATATCGCACAATTATTTGTGAAATCACTTATGGCGATGATGTGTGTGGGTTTTGTGCTCTCATTGGTGTTTATGTGGGTTGGATTTTTTCTTGCGTATTGGCTTAATATCAGTCCTGGTGCATGTATCGTGCTTTTGATGTGTGTGAGTATGCTTATTGCATTAGGTTGTAAATACCTTTTGCAAAAGGAGGTTTAAACATGTCTATACGAGAGGAAGATTCATCAAATATTGCCAAGAGAGCAGTAAAAATTAGCCTTTTTTGCGTGTGTTTGGTTTTGGTGCTTAGTGTGCTTAATCTTTATATGATAATGACACAAATTGATGCGAATGCTGGGATTAGTCATCGTGTTATAGAGCTTGAGCAGCATGTCAAAGATTTGCAAAAGTCTTAGTATTTTTTGGTTATTGCTTGCCACGAATGTGTGGGCAACACAAAGCCTTGATGAATTAGAGTACAATGAGAATTTTGAAGGGATAGAGGTAGAAGCAATTATATCCTATAAATTAGAATTGCGAGATTCTATCCCAGTTGGGGAGCGCTATCGCGTTTCTATGGCTATGCAGATTAAACCAAATACCTCTGTTTTTAGCTGTGCTATCAATGTGGGAGATTATGATATTACAGATGATATGGCGTTTTTTATCATTGCGCTTTTGAAGCGAGAAAAAGAACAAGTGCTAGATTGTCTGTATGCTCATGAAGTATTGTTGCGTGATGAAAATCTATGGCGCGATAGTGCTGTACGACAGCGTGCGCTTTTAGAGATTCCAGCAGTGAGAGTGCGTGCATCCTTGCACAATAGGGATTTACTTTTGCAAATTTTGCAAAATAAATAATACTATGCCAACATAAGGGAAAATATGAAACCAATAGTATATATGCGTGTGGTAGATTGGCATTCATCTGATACAAAAGAGAATTTTTTTGCCAATCCTTTTGTGCAGATTCTATCTCAAAAATATGATGTGCGTTATAGTGAAGATCCGGAGTTTTTGCTCTACGGTCCTTTTGGTTTCACACATTTGCGATATGAATGTGTGCGAATATTTTTTACAGGCGAGAATATCCGCACAAATTGGAATGTTGCAGATTATAGTATCGATTTTGATTATATGGATTTTGGTGATAGGCATTTGCGCTTGCCATTAGATTTTTTACCTGCACCGCATGTGCAAGAACTCTATAAACAATCCCAAATTCGTTGCACATTGCCCCCCCCCTTAATCGCCAAAAATTTTGTGCATTTATGGCGACAAATGGTGGTGGCGAACACACAAAGATTAGAGATGACTTTTTTGAAATCTTGAATGCTTATAAACGCGTAGATTCTGGTGGGAGATGGAAAAATAATATTGGTGGACCCATAGGCGATCGCTATACAAATTTCAAAGATTCTAAGCTCAAATGGTTGAGAAATTATAGATTTCATATTTGTTTTGAAAACTCAAGTTATCCAGGGTATTTGACTGAAAAACTTTTTGATGCTTATGCTGCTGGGTGTATTCCTATATATTGGGGTGATACAAGTTTGTGTGAAAACATAGTGCGTGAATCTAGTGCTTGCAACACTACATCATCTGATACAATACAGGCAACTATTGCACATATCTCACCACATTTGCGTGAATATACTATCAATCCAAAGGCTTTTGTTAATGCGCATAATTTTGCTACCCTCCAAGATCTCGCACAAGAAGTCATACGCATAGATAGTGATCCTAAGAGGTATCAAGAAATGTATTTTCAACCTATCTTTGTAGGAGATTTTGATCCTTACACATATTACAAGACAAAACTTGAAGTATTTTTAGATTCTATAGTATCTCAAGGAGCAAAAGCGGCATTGCGTAGAGGTGATGGTGTGCACATGAAGCGACATAATAGAATGTTGATTAAGGGTAGCGATCCACTTAGGGCAATAAAATGGGAGCTCATAGAGAAATTTCTAAGGCAATTCAAAAATGTAAGAGATACTTTGCAAAATCTAAAGAGAATGTGTAATAGAGAAAATATATAAAAAAGTGGTGCCGAGGGTCGGAATCGAACCGACACAGGGTCGCCCCTACTAGATTTTGAGTCTAGCGCGTCTACCAATTTCACCACCCCGGCTTGTATATAAATAAGTGGTGCGCTGAGCGAGATTTGAACTCGCACGGGTCGCCCCGCCACCCCCTCAAGATGGTGTGTCTACCAATTCCACCACCAGCGCATAATCTCCGCAAGATGCGGAGACAAAGATTAAGAATTAGGCAAGAAAGGATTGCTATAAAGAGCAATAATAGCTAATACCAATGTGTAGATAACTTGTGCTTCGATAAGTGCCAATGCAATAAACATTGTTCCAAGTAATTTACCGCTAATACCAGGATTTCTAGCAGTTCCAGAGATAGTTGCTGCTGCTGCATGTCCCATACCAATAGCACCACCAAGTGCTGCGATACCTACACCAACAACTGCACCAAGAACAGAATACATGCGAATCATATCTAGACCACTTACTTCAGCTCCAAATGCTAAGCCAAGCATACCTAAAGACAAAACAAGAAAGATTTTCATCTTGATCTCCTTACAATAAAATACAAAGTCTTTCGGATCTCTCCCCTACTAAATCTTTGGGAGAAGCATTCTAGCTATGTTTTGATAAAAGCTAGTTTAAATTTCACTCTTGGCGTAAAAATTGTAGTGGATATTTGCACTCTTTGCAGACAACATTTGTGTCTATTTTGTTGATTTTGTTGTGTGTAGATTCTGAAACTCTGTGTATCTTGCAGTGGCATTGATACACATATACAGGAGGTTTATCTTTTAATTTGAGGCTCAATGATTTTTGGTCGATTAAGCAAGAGGGGTTAGTTTGTTTATCAAGCACTGCTTTTGTATTGTTGGCAATTTGGATTGCATTCCATTCTTCAATACGTTTATCTTCTTGCATAATATGTCCTATAAGCCAATCTCTAGCAATGATGAGCAAACTCTCTTTGAGATCATTTATAGAATGCGAACTTTTAACAAGACTCGCGACATTGCGTGTGAATTCCTTATGAATCTCCTTGTGATTTGAGAGTTCTGGATATTCTATGCTCTTCATATATTCTTCTTCATGTGCGAAATGCACACGCATATAATTAAAAAACTCTGCCAAAATATCTTTAAGCTCCGAGCGATTGGCCGCTTTGTTTGCTGCTACTTCGACTCTGTGTGCTAATTCAAAGAGCTTACGATGTTCAGCATCAATAGTTTCATTATGCACAGAATACTCATTACTCCACGTTGGCAACATAATGTTTTCTACCTTTCAGCTTGAAAACTAGATTTTTCTATAAGGTTTTTGTCCCATTTCATAAAAATTATTTCCCTGTGCATCGATGGCTACAATAGCAGGAAAATCTTCGATAGTAATGCGCGCTACTGCTTCTGGACCAAGTTCAGGATACGCTAATACCTCATATTTTTTGATTGTTTTTGAAATAAGAGCGGCAGCTCCTCCAACTGCTACCATATATACCACACCATTTGCTACCATAGAATCTATCACTTCTTTAGAGCGGTAGCCTTTGCCAATCATGCCACTAATACCTTGCGCAATAATTGTAGGCGTATATTTATCCATTCTGCCACTTGTTGTGGGACCTGCTGAACCTATTGCATTACCGGGTTTAGCAGGGCTAGGTCCTAGATAATAAATTGTCTCTCCTGCTAGCTCTACTGGAAGTTTTTCACCTCGTGCTAAAGCTTCTGTTAGAGCTTTGTGTGCAGCGTCTCTAGCAACCAAAATCATTCCAGAAATGAGCACAGATTCTCCAGCTTTTAAGCTTTTGCCTACTTCTTTGCTAAAGGGAGCCGTGATTTTTTTGATGTCGTTCATAGTTTCCTCCTTACAATTCGATATCCGCGTGTCTAGCGGCATGGCAGTTGACATTAATTGCTACAGGTAAGCCAGCGATATGTGTAGGGTACCATTCAACATTGACTTTAAAAGCAGTGGTTGTGCCTCCTAGTCCTTGTGGTCCAACACCTGTGGCATTTGCCATTTCTAAGAGTTCTTCTTCAAGCTTAGCATATCGTTCATCGGGATTTTTAGAATCTACCTCACGAACTGCCGCCTTTTTTGCTAAGAGTGCTGCTTTTTCCATTGTCCCACCTATGCCTACACCTATTACCATAGGAGGACATGCATTTGGACCAGCGAGTTTAACAGCTTCTAAGAATACATTTTTTACACCTTGGATTCCATCAGCGGGGACAAGCATTTTTAGAATACTTTTGTTTTCACTACCAAATCCTTTTGGTGCAACTTGGATATGCACTTTATCACCCGGCACAATTCTTGTATGAATAACTGCAGGCGTATTGTTTGTAGTATTTTTACGCTCAAAAAGTGGATCTGCTACGACAGATTTGCGTAGATATCCCTCAGTATAGCCTTTTTTTACGCCTTCATTGATGGCATCTTCGATATATCCGCCCACAATATGTGCATCTTGACCGACATTAACAAACACTACAAGCATCCCGGTATCTTGACAGATAGGCATCATGTTTGTTTGTGCAATTTTGCCGTTTTCTATTAATGTATTGATGATGTTTTTTCCAAGTGGCGATTGTTCGGTATTTTGTGCTTTTGCAAATGCTTCTTTTATGTCGTTTGTCTGCACGCAACAAGCTTGAATTGCAAGCTTTGCAACTGCTTCTACTATACTTTGATATTGAATCTCTCTCATGGCTTTCTCCTTGTTTTGATTCCTGGTGCGGTTTCATTCTAGCCAAAGATAGCAAAAACAAATCTTAAAAATTTATAAAGAATTACATGTCGCGTCATGTAGCGTTGTATGTGTCGTGTTTGGTAATAAAATATAAGGAATAATGTTACAATGCCTACAAAATTTTCTAAGGTTTATATATGCACTTACGGAAGTCAGAAATCAAGGTTTTGGGTTTAAGTTCACTTGGTGGTATGCTAGAGTTTTATGATTTTATTATTTTTGTATTTTTTACAGAAATTATCTCTAGTGTATTTTTCCCTAGCACACTCGATCCATTTTGGGCACATATGAATACTTATGGAGCTTTTGCAGCAGGATATTTTGCAAGACCATTGGGTGGGGTTATTATGGCACATTTTGGCGATAAAAGTGGGCGCAAAAAAATGTTTATGATCTCGATCTTGCTTATGGTGATCCCTACTTTTACACTAGGATTTATGCCTACTTTTGAAAGCATTGGTTATATTGCACCAATCATGCTTGTGTTTATTAGAATCTTACAAGGTATCGCCATAGGTGGTGAGCTTCCGGGTGCTTGGGTTTTTGTGTGCGAACATAGCGATGACAAAACCTTAGGTTTGTATATGGGAGTTTTTACAAGTGCTGTAATTGGTGGGATTTTGTTGGGAAGTGTGGTAACACTTTGTGTGAATCTTGTATTTAGTCAAGCAGAGATTGCTACTTATGCTTGGCGTGTGCCTTTTATCCTTGGAGGGCTTTTTGGGATTATTGCTATTTTTTTACGAAAATTTTTAAACGAAACCCCAGTATTTAAAGAAATTATAGCCATGCAACAAACACAGAAATTTCCTCTTGCATCTGCGTTGCAATCTTTTAAGCAAGGTGTGGCCTATTCTTTTCTTAGCACTTGGATTCTCACAGGTTGTGTAGTTATTATCGTGTTGCTCTCTCCAAAGCTTCTCACGCAAGTTTTGGAGGTTTCTGCCATTGATAGGGTTTTATATCAAATGGTGATAATTTGTTGCATCGCATTTGGCGCTATCTTGGCTGGAATCTTGCATGATAGAGTTGGTGTAAAAAAAGCGAGTTTTATGTTTGGTATGGGGTTATGTATTTTTGCGTTGTGTTTTTATTGGCTCTTAGAGGCAAAGGCTTCTTTAGAATTTGTGGTTGTTATGTATTGTGCTATGGCATTTTTTGGTGGATTGAGTGTGTTTACGCCCATTATTATGGTGCGAAGTTTTCCTGCGCCTATACGATATAGCGGACTTTCTTTTGCCTATAATATTTCATACGCAGTTTTTGGTGGATTGACACCGATATTTTTTGGCTGGGCAAGTGGGAGCGATCATCTCTTGATGATTGGGTATTATATGGTGTTTTTGGGGATTTTGGCGATGGTGATTGGAAGGGTGCATAAACCATGCTAAGTGCGTTTATAATCCCCACTTTTCCCTCCGCTTTTAGATTCTAAACAAATATCACTTATTAGCATGCTTTTGTCAATAGCTTTGAGCATATCATAGATAGTAAGCAATCCGACACTTACGCTATGCAAGGCTTCCATTTCTACACCTGTTTTGCCCTCACATTTGACAAGTGATTCTACTCTAAGGGCACATTCTTCTTCTAGTGGAATAATATCTACATTGACTTTGCTTATAAAAAGTGGGTGGCACATTGGAATGATTTGGCTTGTATTTTTGGCTGCCATAATAGCTGCAATCACTGCTGTTTGGATAACTGGTCCTTTTTTGTTGGTATTTTCTACCACTGCCAAAAATGCAACCTTACTCATTGTGATTTTACCGCTAGCAAGTGCCTCTCTAGAAGCACTATCTTTGGTGCTTACATCAACCATTGTGGGATTGTTGTTGTGATTAAGGTGTGTGAGATTCATGATGATCCTTTGTGTTATTTTCGTGCGATGAGCATACCGAAATTTACCCATTTAAAGAGCACTTCAACATGTTTAAATCCAGCTTCTTGGAGCAAATGTAGGTTTTCTTGGAGTGTGTAGGGGATTAGCACATTTTCTAGTGCTTCTCGTTTGCGTGCGATTTGGGTTTTGGAGTAGCCATTATTGTGTTTGTAACTATGGTAGTATTCTATCATTTGGCTATCAAGTAGGGGATCTGTAGTTGTCATTTTTTCACTCATAATGAAAGTGCCATTTTCCCTAAGAGATTCATATATTTTACGCACTAATCCTAATCTTTGTGGTGGGCGAATAAATTGCAATGTATAATTACTCACAAAAGCACTAGATTCACAAAATTCCTCTTGTGTGCAGTCAGCGACTTTAAAAGATACGGAGGCATTGTAAGCTTTTGCTTTGAGCGTGGCGTGTTCTATCATTGCCTTAGAGGTGTCAAGCCCTATTAATATAGCATTTGTATGTGGCTCAAGGTTTAAGAGAAGATTACCTGTGGAGCAACCAAGATCATAGATTACTCCATCTTTGGCATTGTATTTCAAAAAATCTATACATAACGTAAGGCTTTCTCGATAAAATGGAATAGAGCGCTCTAGCATATCATCAAAAACACTTGCCACTTGTGTATCAAATGCAAATTTTTTTTGCACTCCTTGTGTGGATTCTCCAAAAAGCATATCTTTTTTTTGCATACATAATTCTTTAGGCAAAGTTTCTAAAAATCGCACCCAAATCGACATTTGCGATTTCTTTATCAGCGCATTTTTGGAATATGCCTTGTGCTCCTTCGATAAGATCTTGGCTAGACACGCCATGTGTAATGGAGATCTTAGCTTCTAAAAATGCACTAAGATTGTCACATACCTTGAGAAACTCCCCATATATAGGATCAAATTTATCTTCATTAAATTGTGCAAAGAAATCTGCACCATTTTGCATGTCGTATCTAAAATGTTCAATTTTATAGCGATTATTGAATTCATCTTGTGTAAAATATTCAATATCATCACGAATGTTTGGCGGGACCTTGCATAAAATCTTGTCGTTTACTGCTTGTCGTTCAATATTTTTGATAAATTCATCTAAGCCTTTTACTGTGTGCTTGATAGGTGAGATAATATCTCGCGTGAGAATCTCGGGTAAATCGTGAAACAAACCACACAAAAAATGATTAATACGCATTTGTTTGCAACATCCCAAATCAAGACTTAATAGATACGCACTTATGGCGACTATGAGTGTGTGTCCCAATACAGAAGTCGCAGGGATTCTTGGTGTTTGGCTCCAGCGTTTTTGGAATCTAAGCTGCCCAAACATGGTGATAAGCTCACGCATATCTTCATAAAGCACAATTTGTTGCATACCTGCAAGATGATAATGCTCCTCTACTTGCTTGTCGATAGTATTTTTGATATTTTGCACATCATACATGTTGGCATTAAAATGATAAATAATGTCAAATTCCCATTTTGATGCGTAATAATGCGAGGCTTTGAGAATCTCTTTTTCGATATTGGAAGTATGTGAAGTGAGATATGTCTCCATTTGCGGAAAAAACTCATATGTCTCAAGATCGGTTTGTAGATTTTGCATTACAAAATGCACAAGCTCTTGATTATGTGTTTTGGCTAATTGGTGAAATACGGGAGGTTTAATGTCAGTAAGTACGATACGCTCAAAAAATTCATAGCAAAATTGCAGGATTAATCGCTCCCAATCAATTTTAATGTTTTGGATATGTTCCTCATATCGCGCCAAAAGATAGGCGATAACAAATTTATGCGCTTGCTTATCTAGTTCGACAAACTCCACAGGCGTGGCTTGGTCATTCCAACGCCGAATAGACGCAGCTACAAAGATTTTACGTAAAAGTGTGTTGCTAAGGCGTGGAGTTTTTGGCATGAGATTCTCTATTTTTTGTAATAATCACCGGTAGCACCCACACATTGTTGTGTGCATTGCCCATTTTGGCAAATAGTTTGGCATTCTATAGCTTGGTATGAACCTACAGGTTTTTTGTGTGAGCAAGCACTAAAACATATAAGACTTACCATCATAGCTCCTATAAGATTTATGAAAACTCGCATTCATACTCCTTAGAAAAATAAAAATTATTTCTGCAATCACAACAAAGCATTTTTTATACCATTATGACAACCTAAAAGAATTAGGCAAAGTTTCTCAATGCATGCCAAGGTTTTTGTGAAGTGGTTTGTAGCGTAGATTCTCACTACGGCAAATCTATTTCTAAGCCTACAGGGCAATGATCGCTACCAAAAACTTCAGGATAAATTTTAGCGCCTAAGAGTTTTGAATCTAAAACTTTAGAGCAGAGAAAATAATCAATCCGCCACCCAGTGTTATTCTCTCGCGCTTTTCCCATGTAACTCCACCAGCTATATGCTCCCTCTAGCGTGGGATAAAAATGTCTAAATGTATCAGTGAATCCAGAATCTAGAAGCTGTGTCATTTTCTCACGCTCTTCATCAGTAAAACCTGCATTTCTGCGGTTTGTTTTTGGATTTTTGAGATCAATTTCTTGGTGAGCGACATTGAGATCCCCGCACACGATCACAGGCTTTATTTTTTCTAGATTTTTGAGATAGGCGCGAAAATCATCTTCCCATTCCATACGATATGATAATCTCTCTAGTTCCCGCTTAGAGTTTGGCGTATAGACATTGACAAGATAAAAATCCTTATATTCTGCACAAATAATACGCCCTTCTTTGTCGTGGTGTGCAATACCCATATCATACGCGATACTTAATGGTTTGGTTTTGCTAAAAATTGCTACCCCAGAATAACCCTTTTTTTCGGCACTATTCCAGTATTCTTCATAATTAGGAAAATCAAATGTGGCTTGTTCGCGTTGCATTTTGGATTCTTGGATACAAAATACATCAGCATTAACAGACTTAAAAAAATCCATAAAGCCCTTATTCATGCAGGCTCTAAGCCCATTGACATTCCACGAAATGAGTTTCAAAATACTTACCCTTTAACCAAGGCGTTTTTTGATTTCACAAGCGATTTCATATCCGTGATTTAATCCAGCAGCGATTGATCCACCGCTTTTTAGTGCGATATCTCCTGCTAAAAACACATTTTCTATAGAGCTTTCTAGTTTTTCATTTGAAATCGGTGTGCCATTTTCATCAAGTGCTAATTGGCATTTTTTTAGAAAATCTATAGGCGCAGCACCACCTATCGCATAGACAACTCTATCAAAGGTTTCACTTTGATGATTCGTGAAATTAACTTTTACTTCGCCTTCAGTATCTTCTAATCCTTGTATATCCACACCTAGACGTGTTTTTAGTTTTCCGCTTTGGATAGAATCTTGGAGTTGCTTGGCATTGACTTCATTGATACGGCTAAATTCTGTGCGACGATAGTTAAGTGTCGTGTCATTGTCTTTGCATAGCAAGGTGGCGTATTCTACTGCTGAATTACCACCACCTACGACCAATACTTTTTCATCACTTTGGATATTGTTGGCATTAAATTGCACTTTTTTTCTAATTGTTGGTGGAATGGGATAGCTTGGTTTGTTTGGTTGCCCCATTTTACCAATAGCTATGACAACAAATTTTGCCTTAAAACTTTGCCCACCACTACTATGAATTTCAAATATATCACCTACTTTTTGGATGGATTCTATGTCGGTTTTGTAGTGAATCTTGAGGTTTTCTAGGAGTTTATCAAAAAGCTCTAGTGTGCTTTCTTTGTTCCCATCTACAAAATGTATGCTACCTTTGAGATCAACAATTTGCCCTTTGTAGTCTTTATCCACGCGCTTACCATCTTTATAGAATTGTCGGATAGTTGCACTATGTTGCTCACTTTTTTCAAACACTGCGACATTTGTAATACCTAGTGCTACACTTTCCACAGCAGCACCTATACCACCGGGACCACCACCGATAATTGCTACATTATACATTTCAGCCATCATGACTCCTTTTTGTTTTGGGATTGTGTGATTTGAGAATCTAGCTCTTGTAAAAAATCATGTTTTTGGTGTTGGTTTGCAATTTTATTCAAATCTTCAGGAGTGTCAAAAAGCACACCTTCCATCATTTTGTTTTCATCATCGAATTGTCCATTTTTTAGTCCCCACAAGAATCCAAGAAGACCAAAAAATCCCAATATAAGAGAAATACCAAGCATGAAAGCTATAATCTCGACATTCAAAATTTAATCCTTAGATATAAGTGTATATTTTGCCAAAATGTAATTAATAAAGCCATTACCCCTCACTAAAAAAGTAAATCTTCCTCGACATTTGTTACCGATGGGGTTGTTGGTGGAAGTTTGGAAATATTAGTGTAGAGATATTCCCCATCCGCAAAGGTTTTTTTCATGATGCCATTTGGCACATCAAAGTGTCTTTTGAGACCAGGTTCAATTTTTAGGAGTTTATTGAAAAAATATGCATTCACAGGTGCGGCAACGATACCACCTGTCTCTACAGGACCTATTGGCGTGTTATTGTCCCGTCCATACCATATGATGGTTTGTATGCTTGGGGAATAACCACAAAACCAACCATCGATATTTTGGTTTGATGTTCCTGTTTTTCCTGCTATCTCTAGATTTGCGACGCGTGCTCTTATCCCAGTCCCACGATTGACGACATCATGCAAGATATCTGTTACCAAAAACGCTTGTTGTGGTTGTGTGTATTCACGCGTGACAATAGGAAATGTGTAGGTTTCACCCTGCACATCGACGATAGAATCTACTAAGCGTGGAGTTATCATCGTGCCATAGTTGGAAAAAACAGAATAAAACTTCGTAGCTTCTAGTGGAGAAAGGCTAAGGCTTCCTAAAACAATTGACATATCATTTGGGACATATGGGAATTCAAAATCTTTGATGCCTCTATATATGACATCAAATCCTACTTGCTGTACTAGATTCAGTGTTGCGAGATTGGCAGATTTGCGTAATGCCTCACGAAGAGTGATGAGACCGCCATATGCACCCACATTTTTTGGCTTCCACACATCCTCTTCGTCTTCTTGATCACTTTGCGTATTTTCATTTGTATTACCAAATTTTCTTGGTGCATCCATGACTTGCCATGCCGGAGAATAGCCCCTGTCAAAGGCTACAAGGTAGATAAAAGGTTTAATACTAGAGCCAAATTGTCGTTTGGCTTGTGTTGCGCGATTAAACACAGATTTTTTATAATCCACGCCACCTACAAGCGCTAAAATTTTGCCACTTTGGGATTCTGTAACAACCATAGCCCCATTCAATTCACCGTATTTATTTGCCTCTGATTCTTTAGGTTTCGCATAGATAAGTCCTTCAGAATCTAGCTCTTCACGTATAAAAGCCTTTGGATATTGTTCCAATAAACGTTCGTTGATGTGATTATAACCATATCGTAATGCCTCTTGTGCGATATTTTGATAATCTAAATCTATTGTGAGATAAATTTTATAGCCACCGGTTTTTAGATCCGGGTATATTGGACTAAGTTGGCGCACGACTTCATCGACTGCATAAGGCGCGACATTTTGTGTGAGGCTTTTGTCATTATACACATATGGAATCTCCACAATTGCTACCTCATATTCTTCTTGTGTGATCCACCCTATGTCTTTTAGCCTATCTAAAATGTTGTTTGCGCGCCCTAATGAATGCTGGAGGTTTTTTGATGGATCATACGTGTCTGGGGCTTTTGGAAGTCCCATAAGCATACACATTTCTTTGAGTGTGAGTTCATTAAGATTCTTATGAAAATATCCAAGTGCAGCGGTTTTTACCCCATAATATCCATGTCCCCAAAAGATATAGTTTAGATAAATCTCCAAAATATCTTCCTTACTCATATTTTGTTCTAATGTGATGGCAAACATCGCTTCTTTTATTTTGCGTTTGAGTGTTCTTTCTGGTGAGAGTGCTATGTTTTTGACAACTTGTTGCGTGAGTGTGCTACCACCTTCAGAATATTTAAGGTTTTTGACATTTTTGACAATGGCGCGAGAGATTGCATCTGGATTGATACCCATATGCTCAAAAAATAATGTGTCTTCAACGGCTAGGAGAATCTCGATAATTCTTGGGGGTATTTCTTCAAACTTAGCATATAATCGATAGTGTTCACTAAAAAGATTTGCTACTAAGCGACCTTTTGTGTCAAAAATTTGCGTGGTAATATCCATTTTATGGCGTTTGACAGATTCTATTTCACCTTGCACTTCTGTATATACACCATAAAGATATATACCCACACCAAAAAGAGCTACAAAAAATGCAACCCCTGTGCTATATCGTATTATTCGCCACACTGATAGTCTTTGAGAATTTATTGTGCTTTGGGTGAACCCTCTAGCTCACTTATTTTAGCCTGAGTTTCATCATGAACTTCTGTGTAAAGCTCATCTATACAACGCATTACACCATCACTACCTTTTTCCATTTCTGATACTTTTTCTTGTATGCAAGATTTTGCACACGCTGTATTAGGATCTTCAAGCAAATTAACCAATGAAATAGCTTGTGTATGCACCTCTTCATGAAATGGATCAAGTTTTTTGTATCCTTGCGTGTGACTAAATAATTGCTTACCTCGCCCTTCATAATACCATTTGCCTAGACGACAATTTCTGTGATCCACTTTATTGAAGCTATCTTTAATACCAAACAAGAATCCGTAGAGATTATTTTTATACACCGTATGGTCAAGCTTTGCAAGTGTGCAGAAGATTCTAGAGCTTAACGATGATGAAATTTGGTTATTGATAAGGTTGCTTGTTTTTAGTTGGTTAATAAGATCAGTAAGTGCAGATATGACATCTCTTACAACATTTGTAGCGGTATTTGTTTCTTCTGTTCCACTTTGAATATCATTAGCTTCTTGTTGCATAGATTTTACGACAACAGCTATTTCTTTAGTAGCCTTTTGTGTTTTTTCAGCAAGTTTTCGCACTTCATCTGCTACCACGGCAAACCCTCTTCCATGTTCTCCAGCACGTGCTGCTTCGATAGCGGCATTAAGTGCCAAAAGGTTTGTTTGTTCGGCTATATCATCAATAAGTGAAACAACATTGGTAATCTCGTTGCTTCTTTGCGCTAGAGAATCCACAAGTTGTGTGGAAATCTGCATTTTTTCATATAACACTTCGATTTTTTCCAATGCATCGCTACTAAGTTCGCGACCATTTTCTGCTTTTTGCACAGATTCATTAGATCGTGAAACCACTTCTGTAGATTGTTCTAACACTTCTTGTAGCGCAGATTGTGTACCAGCAATACCGGCTGACATAGAGCGACTATAAACATCAAATAAGTCAAAACCACCACTTTTATCACTGCGCAAATCCAAAGCCATAGCGGAATAATAGACTACATCACCCACTTTTTTAGTTGCAATAGTAAATTCTCCCATAGGTAATGCCAATGTTGTTAGATCATGGTGCAAGTGTGCAGCAAATGTATCAAAATTTTGTAGTCTAGAAGCAACCTGATTTTTGAAGACAACTTCGCCATTTTTAATACCCACAATAATTTCTTTTTGTGTAAAGCCTAAAGCCTCTTTGTAATGCTCTAATTCTTCTTTGAGGCTTTGCACCTCTCTTGCAAGTTGATTGTGATCGTTTGCTTGTTTTTTTGTGCCAAACATCGACATTTCTCCCCTAAATAAATTTTTGAAACCCACTGGGATTATGCCATAAAAACTCTGAAAAGAGACAAAAATCATAGAAAGATTGGAGTGTGAAATACTATATATAAAGTTATATTGTAATTTGTCTAAAAACCTAAAGCTTATCATGGTTTTTATCAATAACTTATGTTACAATCTCAAAATATATTAAATCTTGATAAAAGGGTATAACGATGATTGATACCAAGCGCTTAGAAACTTTAGAGTCGATTTTGAATCGGTTGCGTGTAGAGATTAAGCGCAATGGATTAAAAAATTCTAAACAACGCGAGGAGATTCTCATCGTGCTATATAAAAGTGGTACACATCTAAGCCCTGAAGAAATTACAAACAAAATTCGTATGGTGGATAAAAACGCAAGTATTTCATCAGTCTATAGAATCTTAAGCTTTTTGGAAAAAAGTGGTTTTATTACAGCACTAGAGGCTGATAAAAGTGGGAGACGCTATGAAATCGCCGCCAAAGAACATCATGATCATATCATTTGTCTTGATTGTGGTGACATTATAGAGTTTGTGAATCCGCAAATTGAAGCCTTGCAAATTGAAATTGCTAAAGAATTTGGTGCTACAATCATTAGCCACGATATGCGACTTTTTGTAAAATGTGCTAAATGCCAAAAACAATAGACACAACAATTTAACAGATAGATTCAACATTTCTCTTTTTAAGGATATATATGGGGGTAAGTTGCCTTCAATCCGATATAACAACGTTGCGTGGAATAGAAGATAGTAGTATTGAATCTTTTTCAATCATGGGGCACTTGATGGTTTTGGGCTTGGCATATATGGGGAGCCTATTTAATTCAGATGCATGGCGACTTGCACTATTGTCAGTTCAAAGGGTGTTAAAGAATGGTGGTAGATTCTATCTGGCTGCACAGATTGGCAAACAAGACAAATTTCGTTTTAATGCGGGTAGAACTTTAGACTAAATACAATTTGCCACATGTCCCATAAAGAGCTGCATTTTCTTAAAAGGCATGGTTTGGATACTTATCCTTGCATATATCAACAGGGTGATGAAACCTTTGCCCATGATTCTAAACTTAATTTTTTATGCAATCAAATTTCTGCTACAGCCTTGATGATGTTTCAAAAAAAGATAGGAAATTATTGTAAAGTTTGAACACGACAATGCCATAAAACGTATTAATACGTTGATACAAATCAAACTATATCAGTAACCACTTTAAATTTTGCATTCTCTACTTAATAATTTTATGTGTAGTTTTATATGCCTTTTAAACATATAAAACATACTTAAATACGCTAAAAATTGTATATCTTTTACTTTAAAGTTAAAACAATAGATTGTAGATGAAATTATAGATAAGTGAGATATATCACTTATACACATACATAATTTACCACTTTAATAAACTTAAAACAAAAATTGCTACAATTTCAACATTTTTTAACAAGGAGATTCCATTATGTATCATATTGTGTTTAATATAAATGATGATTATATGAAATATCTTGCGGTTTTGTGCCATAGTATTGTGAAAAATGCTGTATATAATAGTACTGATGAGATTACGGGGGGGGGGGGCGAAACCATCGCTCACACTCAATCAATAAGTTGTCATGCAAAAGATAATGTAGGCACAATACATTCATTAAACAACATCGCCCTATCTAAGGATAACATATTTTCATATGAATCACAAAACAGCCAGATACAAAATAACCCATTTGCTTTTCACATTCTCACAGACGGCTTAAAACATGAAACAGAGCAAAAACTTCAAGCCTTAGAAATAGAGTTAAATAGGCTTTATCCTTGCAAGTTTCATATTTATACCCTTTCAGATTCTATATTTCAGGGTTTGCCAAAACTAAATAATAATTATCTTACATATTTTAGGATAAAGATGGTGAGCTGTTTGCCAAAAGAGATTAAAACATGTTTATATCTTGATGTTGATATGCTTTGTATGGCAGATATTAGAGAGATTTTTTATAAAGATTTAGGGGATAAAATATGCGGTGCTGCATTGGATGCAGATTATTGGTCTTCTCGTATTATGCCTAGTATAAATGGTGACAATAATGGCTTTGCATTAAATATTGACACTTATTTTAATGCTGGATTTATGCTGATAAACCTAGAGCAATATAGAATCCATAATATAGAACAAAAATGCTTTGAATGGTTAAAGCAATATGTGCCAATATTCCATGATCAAGATACGCTAAATGCGGTATTGAGCGAACATATTTGCATTTTGCCATTTGAATGGAATTTTATGATAGGGCATGTAGAAAATAGAGATAAGAGTGCTTTCAAAGGTGAGAGCCAAGAATCTAGTCTTGCCTATACCTATCAAGAATACATGGAGGCAAAAAACACTATTAAGATATTGCATTATCTTACTCCAATAAAGCCTTGGCATACACTTAGAATGAATGAGGATGGAAGCATAGTAAGCTGTGCCTATCGCAATCAATGGTGGATAGAAGCATGCAATACGCCAATTTTTGGCAAAGAATTACAAATTTTATATATACAAAGGCAAGAAAGTGCGATTTTTAATCTCTCAATTTTGCTTACAAAAAAGAGACCGCTAAAACGATTAAAACAATCACTTAAAAGACGGATTAAGAATTTCTTGTATAGTTAAATACGCTTATAAAGCGATCCTATTAAGTTTTATATGTGTCTAATTATTGATGGATAATCGGCTATCCCCCCCCCCTAAAAGCTTATTTCTAAACACAGTGTTGCATGGCTAAAATCAAGCAATTGTGTGCTAAATTTTTTTGTGAAGCTGTGATATATTTTTATTTTTGTGAAAAGAATTAAAAGATATTTTTATCAAAGGGTATCCACCAAGAGGTGGATTTGCTCAAAATACTTCTTTACTATGAGAAAGTATTTTTTTAGAGTGTTGTGGCGTTGCTTAGCACATCTGCCATTTGTGCATCTTTGTTTGCGTAGAGTTTGTTGTAGTTTTCTTGAAGTGCTACTTTAAAGGCTTCTCTGTCTTCTACTTGTAAAAGCTCTACAAATGTATCAAGAGATTCGCCTTTGCCTTGTGCAATTTCTTTTGAAAGTGTATCCATATTTGATGCTACAAATTCTTGCACTCTTGTATCCATTACAAGTCCTTGCCAGCTACATCCAGAAGTTCCTGAAGTGATACCAAAGGTTTGTGTTCCAGTGGAATGGTTTGTTGTAATTTGGAGAAGATTCCAAATAAGCCCTTGTTTATCGATGAGTTTAGAACCCAAACCACATCCAACATTTGAGTTTGCCGCTGCAAATGCACTGCTTGTCAATACGCTAGCTAATACTAGGCTTCCTAAAACTTTTTTCATTGTAACCTCTCCTTTGTGTAATTTAAGCAAAATGCTTATGGACTAATCATAGCTGAATTTATTTCAAGTTACCTTAAACAAGCACAAAATTACATAGGACTTTTGGCAAGTTGTGAATTTGTTGCTTATAAGGCAGGGATATCAAATTGTATGCCACACATTCGCAGTGTTTGGACAAATTTTGGCAAGATTTCATAGGATTTTGTATACACATCGTGAAAAAGTATGATCCCACTATGCTATAAAAGACTAAGGGTAAAGATTCTGTCATGCATTTCTTGTGGGTTGATATGTCCCCAATCTTGTGAATCTATATTCCATAGCACCACCTTGCACGCTCAATCTTTTTAGTATTTGCAGCAATTGAGTATCGCGTTGTTCATAAGGTGACGAAAGCAATACGTTCTTTCCTAGTGTAGCAACATTTTGCCTTTGATTGTTGCATCAAGCACATTTACGTTTATACTTATATCAGCAAACACCACATACATAATGTCATAGGCATTAGTAATTTTTTCATCGTGAGATCCTTAAGATTTAAGATTTTGAGTTTAGGTCCTAATGGTTTTAGACACCATCATCATTTGGGTATATCGAGCTAAAGCTTAATTTTAGGTTTTTCTAACATGGTGTCTATTATAATGTTGTATTTCTTAAGAAGTATTTTGTACAAAAGGATTTTCAATGGGAAGAGCGTTTGAATATCGTAGGGCAGCCAAGGAAAAACGATGGGATAAAATGAGTAAGATTTTTCCAAAACTTGCCAAGGCAATCACTGTGGCTGCCAAAGAAGGTGGCATTGATCCGGCGATGAATGCTAAGTTGCGGACTGCGGTAGCCAATGCCAAGGCACAAAATATGCCAAAGGATAATATTGATGCGGCAATCAAACGCGCCAGTGGTAAAGATGGACAATTTAGCGAAATCACATATGAGGGAAAAGCCGCTAATGGTGTGTTGATTTTTATCGAATGCACGACAGATAACCCCACACGCACAATAGCAAATATCAAAAGCTATTTTAATAAAACTCCGGGTAGTCAAATCGTGCCAAATGGTTCATTAGAATTTATGTTTGCGCGTAAAAGTGTCTTTGTCTTGACTAAGCCAGATTCTATGAACGTGCAAAATTTGGAGTTAGAGCTCATTGATTATGGGTTAGAGGAGCTTGAAGAGAATGATGAAGGAGAGATTGTCGTATATGGGGATTATAAAGACTTTGGGAGACTTAATGAGGGTTTTGAAAAATTAGAAATTCCTCTTATAAAAGCAACCTTGCAGAGAGTCCCAACAAGTCCTATCACGCTTACAGAAGAACAAATTATTGAAGCAGAGAAGTTGCTTGATAAGATAGAAGAAGATGATGATGTGCAAGCGGTTTATACCAATATTCAATAACACAATGAAAATAACGCATAGCATATGTATGGCTTTGGTTTGTGGTTTTGCACTTTATGCGCAAGATTCTACAGAATCTGCACAGAGTAATGGCTTTTTTTATACTGGCGGTATGGAGTTGTATAACAAAAATGCGACTACACTTGCAGGAAGTTTTCCAAACAACACTTATGGGTACGCATTAGGGCAACTTAATATAGGGTATAAGCATAATGGCTTTGAAATAGTGCTAGGTGGTGTAGGCGCAGGATTGACACATGATTCTACAAAAGGTTTAGCTTTCAATCATGTCGGTTACTGGAGTGGTTATCACAACGATCTCGTTGCCTCACAAGCAAATGCGCACAATATCTTTGTGCATAACGCATATATGCGCTATGAAGATGAGAATATAGACATTAAGCTTGGGAGATTCAAACAAGAAAATGATGATTGGATTGATGCATACATCGAGGGTATGAATGCCATCGTGCGTGCGGGTGGTTTTCATCTGAAGCTTTTTGGCACGAGTGGGATTGCCTTTGCAGGTGGTGGATGGTTTATGGATTATGAGCGTTTGTTTTCAACCTATGGGATTTTAAATGCCGAGGTAGGCTATGCAAATGAACGTGTAAAGTTTGATACATATGTGTATTATGGCGATCGTGAATACATTGCACCAGGTGCTAATCTTGAAATTTATGTTGGAGATTCTGATACACTTGGATCTACTACCAAGCTTACCGCGCTTTTTCCTATACA
>NZ_FZPO01000078.1 GCF_900198655.1 Helicobacter equorum
GGCGTGTATAATATCACCGCTAGATTTAGTAATCTTCCACCTTATTATGGTCCATTAGCCTTTGCCACAGATTATCCAAACACATATGATAGATCACTAAAACGCACAGGTAGTGGGATTTGGATTCATGGTTTGCCATTAGATGGTAATAGAGAGGAACTAAATACAAAAGGATGTATCGCTATTGATAATGAGATTTTGAAAAAATATGATAGTTTAGTGGATCATAAAGATACGATTGTTATTATTTCTGAAGGAGATTTGCACACAATGGGTGCCACACAAGCTGCACAGATTCTTGCTGGGCTTTATCAATGGAAAGAAATGTGGCAAAAGGGTGATTTGGCAGGATATTTGGATTTTTATGATACGCAAAACTTTATCCGACAAGATGGTATGCGATATAAGGCGTTTGCTGAATACAAAAGTCGTGTATTTGCCAAAAATGAAGAAAAACAAATTGAACTTAGCGCAATTGACATTATGCCGTTTCCAAATGGAGAGGGCAGAGAAATGTATCGTGTGAATTTTCGACAAGATTATAAAGCCTCACTTAATGGCAGGGTAAGTTTTAGCTCAAATCATCGTAAGGATCTTTATGTGTGGTTAGATAATGGTAAAATGAAGATTCTTAGCGAAAAATAATAAGAATATATTTTGTCTGTGTTGCGTAGGTTGGCTTTTTTGTGTGATGGTATATTATGTATTGCTAATACATTAATCTTGTGATGGAAATTCGGACTACCCTACAGAATCTAGCACAACACCACAATTAATGTGGAATATGTTGGCGTAAAATTAGGGAGATAAAGTAGAAATTGGCATAACATTTGCTTATTTTTGCGTGTAGAAAATCCACATACAAGGAAGGTACATGGAAGCTCTAAAGGACACATCAATAGTATATCCACTCGTATATAAGGCGTTGGATTATCGTTCATTGCGTCAAGATTTGATTTCTTCAAACATCGCCAATGTCGATACGCCATTGTATCGTCCCAAGGATATTAGCTTTGAGCAATATTTAGCTAGGGAAAGCAATAAGGTTTTCAAAAAGCATGTAGATCGTGAATTACCTATGCTTAAAACTTCGCCATTGCATATGGATGGTAAGCGTAGCGATCTTGATAGAGCAGATATGTTTATACGCGATGGACATTTGGCTCGTAACGATGGTAATAGCGTAGATCTAGATGTAGAAACAAGTGAAATGGGT
>NZ_FZPO01000019.1 GCF_900198655.1 Helicobacter equorum
TTTTTTCTTATGAGATTGCAAAATCTCTCCTAATTTGCGTGGGATAAAACCAAGTTTTTCGCAACTAACATTGATACAAAAATCATTGCCACTTTCTTTGGAGTGTAAATGTCCGTGTATATTAAGGGAGCATTGTGCGAGTTTGTAGGTTTCATCTAAAATATCACGCGCTTTTGTGAATCTATCATGCACCTTTCTGTTAAAAACAGGGAAATGTGAAAACATAATCCGCTCATCTTCTATGTCGCATATAATGGCATTGAGATAGAGATTTTTTAGGGATTCTTTACCAAATTTTTGTTTGAGATGATCTTTGATGAGGCGACTTTGGGGAATCTGTAGGCGTAGTTTTTTGCACACACTCCAGGATTTAAGGTTTTGCACATATTCATATTTGCCAATATCATTGTTGCCTACAATAAGGAGTTTTGTGCCATTAAGTTTTTTTAGTATCTTATAGCCATTGCCAAAATATAAATCTCCCAAATGCCAGATTCTATCTTTTGGACCTAGGGTTTTATTCCACATCACTATACTAAAGGTATCAAAATTATCAAATCCGTGTGAAAGTGCAGTTTTAAGTCGTATAGGCTCTTTGAGTAATGCCCCTTGGTGTCCAAAATGTGAATCTGAAATCAAAAAGGTATCTTTTGAAATAAAATATGACACGCACACCCTTATGGAATCGAGGATAAATTTGGGTGGGATTGTATACTAAATTGGCTAAAACCTTACTAAGATTTTAGCTCTAGAGTGAAGATACATGTGGCATGAAAGTTACTTATAGATTATTGTAATGCTAAGACTACATCAATTTTTATGGAGTTGTTCATAATTGTATAACTTTCCATACCAAAGTCTTTTTTGACATCAATTTTACCATTTAGGTAGAGTGTATAACCATTTTGTGTGTGTTTTAGGGTGCTAGTTAGACGGACTTCTTTTGCTATACCATGAATTTCTAGTATGCCTATTACTTCCCCATTTTCTGTGAGTTGCTTATATTCTTTCATTGCAAAGGTGATGTAGGGAAATTTTTGGCTCTCAATAAGGCTTTTACCTCTGATATGTTCATCTCGCGTAGTGTTTCCACTCTCTATAGAATCTACCACAACTTTGCCTTCTAAAGTGTGTATAACATCATCTTGTATATTTATTTTGCCCTCATACTCTAAAAATTTACCTTCCACACTCACTGCCAAAAACTTACTACCTTCAAAACCCACCTTGGATTGTGATTTATCTATCACATATTCTCGTGCACCAAGCAAACTAAGACCTATTATTAATATGCCCATCACTACTATTTTCATTGGATCTCCTTATTAAAAAATTTTGATAAATTCCATACAATCATCATATAGAGTAAGTAGTAAGCTGTGTTGCCAAAAATCCCAAAGAATGACTTAACATACAACCTCCTAAAGGCATACATATTATTTGCATATAGTATGTAATTTATATAAATTAATCAATGCTTTTCTAAGGATTTACTATCAAGTAGATGTTTAGTAGAATATCATTCTAAATGTTTATTTTGATGACAAAAGGAGTTTATGTATGCAAAAATTAGAAATAGGTATGAAGGCACCAATTTTTCGCACACTAGATTCACAAAATACTGAATTTAGTTTGGCAGATTTTAAAGGGAAGTATGTGGTTGTGTATTTTTATCCCAAAGACAATACACCGGGCTGCACACTAGAGGCACAGGATTTTAGCATGCTTTTAGATGAATTTAGTGCACTTGATTGTGTTGTGATAGGCATTAGTCCAGATAGTCCAAAATCTCACAATAGTTTTATTACTAAGTATGGTTTGCGACATGTTTTGTTGTGTGATAGTGATAAAAGCATAGCGAGTAGTTATGGGGCCTATGGTGAAAAAATGATGTATGGCAAAAAGGTGATGGGCATTATACGATCAAGCTTCCTCATTGATCCACAAGGAAATATTGCTAAGACTTATTATAATATCCGTGCCAAAGGACATGCACAAGAAGTATTAAATGATTTAGGAATGATACAAGAGGAATAAAAAGTGAGAGAATCTCCCTTGTGTGATGCAAGGGAGATCAAAGAAGGTTAATCTCTGTTACCAAGAATACCAAAGAGCTGTAGCAAAGACACAAAAATATTATAAAAATCCAAATATAGAGCGATTGCCGCATCTACTGGGCTAGTGTATAAGCCACGAATAATGTTTTGTGTATCGTAAGCTACATATACACTAAAGAGTATTGCTACAGCACCCGCGATGATTGCTTGGAATCCCATACTAAGCACGAATATATTAATAATCGAGCAAACAAACACAACAATAAGAGCGATAAAGAGCATTTTTCCCATACTCGCTAAATCACGCTTTGTTTTGATCCCATAGATACTCATCACACCAAAGATAATAGTTGTCATACCAAATGCTGCTACTACTCCCGCACTACCATTTTGGACAATAACAAACCCAAGTAAAGGTGTGATAGTAAGACCTGTAAGAAATGTAAAAATAAAAAGCATAGCAACATTTAACCCAGGTTTTGAGCGTGAGAACATAAGTCCAAATAGTGCCACAAACTCTGCGATAAAGATGAGCATACGATTTTCAACAACCATTTGGAAATTCATAAACCCTACAAGTGCGCCAATGGTTGCGATAAATAAACTCGCACCAAAAAATTTATATGTTGTTTTTACAAAATTCACCAATGCACTCTCTTGTGTCGCTGCCATAGAAGCAACATTTACATTTGTGTAGTTTCTATCATATAAAGCCATGGTAACTCCTTTTTTTGAAATGGGTGGAATTATATACTAAATTCCTAAACAAAGCTTATTTATTTCTTAAATCATCAATGATAAAGACAATATTGTCTCTCAAGAGGCGTTCTATCTCTGTTTTGGAGATTGTGCTTTCTTTGCCTGTGCCAAAAAAATGTTCTTTGCTAAGCTTTAATTCACCATTGGCATGCTCCTTGATACTTTGTTTTGGTTGTGTTAAATTCAAAGTTACTAAAGATTTTAGCGTAGCTTCACTTTGTCCTTTGGCTATATTGAAGTCTTGACTTGTAGCATTTGTCATAAGCTTGTAAGTAACTTCCATTTTCCAAGTATTTTGGCTTGGTATTTGGACAAAGCTAAAGCATTGTGAATCTTGCATAAATTTACCTAGTAATGTCTTGAAATCTTGCGTGCTGTAGAGATCTTGTGTGCCGCTAATACTGCTTGTTTCAAAAAGCACTTCATATTTTGGTGTTTCACATTTTGTGATTTCTATTTCTTTTGGGCTTGGACCTTGATCACACGCCACAAATGCTATTGCCATAAGTCCTACCCCTAGTAATTTTACTTTTTTCATAATTACCCTCCTAAAAATTTTAGATATAAGCTATATTCTACTGATGTAATTGTTAAGGCTTGATGAATTAAAGGCTATATTAGCCCCACAAGTTCTTTGGCTTTATGATATGTGTTTATGGCGATAGGACGCACCTTTTGCACACCTTCATCAAGGATTTGCTTGATGTATGTCTGATCACTCATAAGCTTTTCATATGTTTCTCTAATAGGGCGTAGAGATTCTATGACTACTTCTGCTATGGCAGCTTTAAGATGACCATATCCTTTGCCTGCAAACTCTTCTTCGATAGATTCACGACTTTTGTGTGTGAAAATTTCATAAATACTTAGGAGATTATAAAGCCCTGGACGCGTGGTATCAAAGACAATTGTATTGTGTGAATCTGTGGTAGCTTTTTTAAATTTAGTCATAATAACTTCTGGCGTATCAAGTAAAAAGATTGCGTGATTTGCACCACTGCTTGATTTACTCATCTTAGATTCTGGATTATCTAGCCCCATAACACGCGCACCCACTTTTGGAATAATCGCCTTTGGGATTGTAAAGCACTCACCATAGTCACGATTAAATCTCATTGCCACATCTCTTGTGAGCTCAAGGTGTTGTTTTTGATCTTCTCCCACCGGCACCCCATTGACTTGATAGAGTAAAATATCAGCTGCCATTAGCGCTGGATAATTAAAAAGCCCTACATTGATATTTTTAGGATTTTTGGTAGATTTGTCTTTGAATTGCGTCATTCTGCTCATATCGCCCATAGGGATATTGCAATCAAGTATCCACGCGAGTGCGGCATGTTCATCGATTTGACTTTGGATAAAAAGACTAGATTTTTTGGCATCAATCCCACACGCTAGAAGCATTGCAGCAAGTTCATATGTTTTTTGTGTTAATTGTTTTGGATCTTGTTTGATAGTGATAGCGTGAGAATTCACCACACAAAAAATGTTTTCATACATTTCTTGAGAATCTACCCAATTTTTCACTGCTCCCAAATAATTGCCTAAGTGGATAGTGCCTGTTGGTTGGATTCCAGAAAAAACACGCTTTTTTGTCATAGATTTCCTTTTGCTTAGTTTGAAATTAGCTTTAGTGCAACGCCACACACGCTATGGCAATATCAGCATCATGTGTGATACTTAGCGCGATGTGTGCGAAAGGTTTTTGGGCTTGAAAATAGGACATTTTTTGCGAATCTAGTGTGATATGTGGCGCACCTTTAGAATCTAGAGTAATAGACATATCTAAAAACCCAATTTCTGCACCAATCCCACATCCAAGCGCTTTGCTTAGAGCTTCTTTGGCTGCCCAAAATCCTGCTATACGTGTAGAATTATATGTATCTTGTCGTGATGAAAGCATGATTTCGTGTTGGTTAAGGAAGCGTCTAAGTCCTTTTATGCCAAATTTTTGTATCAAATGATCAAGGCGTGATATACGCACAACATCAATGCCTAGCATACTTATCCAATAAGGAAGCTTGTGAAATATACATTCTTGATACTTCCGTCGATAAGAAATTCATTTAATCGTTGCACGATTTCATCTTTGACACGATTTTTGCCTTTTGTGGTGGCAACTTCTTCAAAAGATTTGGAGGAGAGTATTTCGATTATTGCATCACAAAGCACAGGCAACTTTGTTTCGATTTCTGGCTGACTTTCTGGCTTATCAAGTTCAAGACTGATTTTTGCAAGCAAAATCTTTTTACCCGTTTGTGTTAAGAGATTTACTCTAAATTCATCTGCAATAGGGTAAAGAGGTCCCATTTTGCCATAATCACTAGCTCTAGCACTCACAGAAGTCCCAACATTAACGACCGTTTTTTGAGGTTGTGCTTCTTGCTGTGTGGTTGGTGCTACCTGTGGTTCTTGATGATTATTTCCAGAAAGCATAAGGACTGCTACTAAAATCCCAACAAGTAGCAAAAACACCACTATCATACCAATAATAATAAACAAAATTGTCTTGTTTTTTTTCTCATTTCCTGCCGTGCTAGGCGCTTCTTGTTCTTCTGCCATACTTACTCCCTTTAGTTAGACTGCAAAATATGATATCGTGCTTTTTCCGAATTTTTTTTGTTTGATTCTAGCATATTTGCCTAAAGTTTGGGGCATATCTTGCTCGCTCATTGCCTCAAAAACTATAAGCCAAATATATGGATTATGTATGTTACTCACAAATTCAAAGCATTTGTGATATATGTCTTGCATACCTTCTCGCAGGGCAAATGGTGGGTCAAGATAGACAATGCTATATGTTTGGAAAGTATGCAACATATCTTTAGTAGCAAAAAAGTCTTGTGTGTAGATTCTGTATTGTAGCTCTTTGGCACGTTTTTTGGCACATAGGAGATTATGCAAGAGAATCTGTGCACTTTGTGAATCTCGTTCGATAAATATGCCCTCTTTTGCACCACGACTTAGGGCTTCAATTCCCATAGAGCCACTGCCACCAAAGCCCTCGACAAATACACAATCTATGATTTCACTACCGATGGTATTAAAAAACGATTGGCGCACGATAGATTTTGTTGGTCGCGTGGTAGACGACGCGGGTAAGAGGAGTTTTAATCCTTTGAGTTTGCCCGTGCTAATGGTGACATCAGGAGTGTTTTTTGAAGAGTTCATAGAGTTTGTGCGTGTATTCTGTAAGGAGTTGGGAGATTTCAGATTCTAATGTAGAAGTATGCAAAGGTGTGAGATTCTCATAAAAAGCTTGCAAGGCTTGGAGCAAAGATTGTGGTGTGAAGGGCTGGGGAATATTACAATCTCCAAGCACACAAACAGGCTTATTAGCAACCCTTTGCACATCGCTTAGAATAAAATCGCACGATTCTTGTGGGCTTATATATTGACGCAAAAAATATTCTAATGTGCTTTGTAGTAACAGATTCTCACATTGTAATGCTATTTTCACCACCACCCCTTTTTATGAATTTCTCACATTATATCGTGCTTAATGGATCTATATCAATCTCAAAGGCAAATTTTACGCATTCTTTGACATACATGATGGCTTGTATAAGCGCATTGGCGGAATGCGATCGCAACAAAATATTATAGCGGTATTTACCATAAAGTCGCTCAATATCACACGCCTTTGCTCCGACAATTTCAAAGTGTTTTATTTGGGTAGATGTGGATTTTTGTATAAGTGTTTCCAAAATTTCTCGCACTTCCTGCATTTGTGAGAGGGCTTGGTGTTGGAGTTTGTGTGCAAAACTAAGATTAGCAAGTCGCACAAATGGCGGATAGAATCTTGGTCTATAACCTAGCTCGTATGTTAAAAACTTTTCATAATCTTGCATAAAGGGAGTAAAAAAATCTTTATGTAATGTTTGGATATACACTATGCCACTTTCTTTGCGTCCGCTTCGTCCAGAGATTTGTGTGAGCAAACTCATAGCGCGTTCATTGGCGCGATAATCTATAGCATTTAGCATATAATCTATGCCCATTACTACACAGAGTGCGATATTATGATAATCGTGTCCTTTGCTTAGCATTTGTGTGCCTATGAGCATATCAAGTTTGTGATCATTGAAGTCTTTGAGAGTTTTTTGGAGTTTGCTATGTGTTGTAATATGATCACGATCAAATATGCCCACACGCATATCAGGAAAATATCCTGCCATTTCTTTGGCAAATTCTTGTGTGCCTATGCGTTGGGATTGGAGGTTTTGGCTTTGGCATTTGGGACAATGTTTGGGGATTGCTTGTGTGTAGCCACAATAATGGCAAATCATTGCGTGTTTATCAAGGTGTAAGCTCATATTGACACTACAAAATACGCATTGCACTTTTTGACCACATTCTTGACAAAAAAGTGTTTTAAAATGCGCTCTTGTAGGCAAAAAGACAATACTTTGCTTATGAGCCTCATATGTTTGTCGCACCAGTTCTATGAGAGAGGGTGCGTATAATGGCGTATCATCAAAAATATAGGATTTTTTGCTATCAAAGTGTTGCCCCCTAAGGCGATAGATTCTGTGTTCTTTCTTGGCATTTGCATATGAGCTAAGTGATGGCGTGGCAGATCCTAAGACAACCTTGATAGGAGTGTGTTTGCCAAGATACAACGCAAGATCCCTAGCGTTATAGCGTGGAGTAGATTGTGATTTATAGGCATCATCATGTTCTTCATCAATAATAATAAGCCCTAGATTCTCTATGGGCAAAAAGAGTGCCGATCTCGCACCAGCGATAATTTGTATCGTGCCATTTTGGAGTTTTGTAAGGATTTCTTGCTTTTTTTTAGTCGTAATTTTGGAGTGCCAAATCCCCACTTTATCGCCAAAAACCTTTTGTAGTCGTTGTTCAATTTGTGGTGTGAGAGAGATTTCAGGCATTAAAAAAAGTGCTTTTTGCCCATTATTGAGGTATTGTGCGATGAGGTGAATATAGATCTCTGTTTTGCCACTACCAGTATCGCCAAAAAGCAAAGGGTTTTGTGTGGCATTGAGAAATGCTAAGGCATCATTTTGTGTCTGTGAGAGCGCAAGGATTGGCGTGATTGTTTCATTGTGCACTTGTGTAGTGAATGTATCAGCTATGAGTTTTGGCGTAAAAAGTCCATAGCTTTGTGAAAAGCTACAGCAATAATATTGCGCGATAAATTCTGCCAAAAGCTTTTGGATTGGTAAAAATTCGTATTTGCTTGGATATGCGAGTTTGCATTCAAAGCCTATGTGTTGTGTTTGTGGCGTGAGAGCGACACCCAAGATATGTTTATTTTTAAGTGAAATTTCTAAGAGTGTGCCACGCTCACAAGGGCTTTGGGTTTGGTATGTAAGTGGGGGAGAGGATACGCCTAAAGGAGCGATGAGGACAAAAGTATGCACATATATTCCTAATAGTTATGGTTATGAATCTTGCATAGTTTGTGAAGTAATATTTTGCGGGGAAATTGAGGCATTTTCTATTTCGTGATAGAGAAGTTCTAGTGAAGTGTGAATCTTGGCATATTTTTCAATTGCGATAATATAGGCTTGGAGTAATTCCACGATAGAGATTTGCTTGCGTTCTCTATCTTCATAAAACAACGCAAAAAGCTCCTCTTGTGCTTGTTTGGAGAGTTTGCTTGTAGAAAAGGAAAAAAGTTTGCCCTCTATATTGATCTTTAGTGGATCATTCATAACGTAAGCCTTCCTCTATTTTACTAAAGAGATCTTCTATACCCTTTTTCTGTGATCCAAGAAGATCATACAGGTTAGAAATTTGAGTATCTTTGGCTTGGTTATCAGCTTCAAGTTCGCGGACTTTTGTGCGTAAAGAATCTATTTCAAGTTTTTGAGCATTCATTTTTTGAAGCATTTCTTCGATTTTTTGTGAAAATTTTTCCATAATTTGTGTATCCATTTTTGTGTCCTTATAAGATTTAGTGGGGTAAAATTGATTGCAAAATTATAACATAAAGCTTTTAGTCTCAAGGAGAATTATGGCAAGTTTTACGCTAAATTCCTCATACACACCAGCAGGAGATCAGCCCCAAGCTATCGCAAAAATCGTAGATTCTATCCAACATGGCGCACAATACTCTACGCTTATAGGTGTTACAGGAAGTGGCAAAACCTTTAGTATGGCAAATATCATTGCGACTTTGCAAATGCCTACACTTATTATGACACACAACAAAACCCTTGCAGCACAGCTTTATAGTGAATTTAAGGGTTTTTTTCCAAATAATCATGTAGAGTATTTTATCTCACACTTTGATTATTATCAACCCGAAGCCTATATACCACGCCGTGATTTGTTTATAGAAAAAGATTCTAGTATCAATGAAGATCTTGAGCGGTTACGATTGAGTGCTACTACATCACTCCTTGCGTATGATGATATTATTGTTGTTGCGAGTGTATCAGCAAATTATGGTTTGGGTAATCCGCAAGAATATCTCACAATGATAGAAAAGTTTGAAGTTGGAGAGCAACGCACACAACGAGAGTTTTTACTTAAACTTATTGATATGGGTTATACACGTAATGATACGACTTTTGATCGTGGTAATGTGCGTGTTTTGGGCGAAGTTATCGATATTTTTCCAGCCTACAATGATCGAGAGTTTGTGCGTGTAGAGTTTTTTGGCGATGAGATTGATCGCATTAGTGTGTATGATAGTTTGGAGCGCACGGAGCTAAAGCGTCTAGATTCATTTGTGTTGTATGCCGCCAATCAATTTATCGTGGGTGCTAATCGTTTAAAGCAGGCGATTGCAGGGATAGAATCCGAGCTAGATTCGCGCTTAGCAGAGTTTGGTGCACAAGATAAGCAAGCAGAATATCAACGTCTCAAAGGTCGCACAGAATTTGATTTAGAGATGATTAGAGAATCTGGTATTTGCAAAGGGATTGAAAATTATGCACGTCATCTCACAGGTAAAGCCCCCGGTGAGATGCCATATTCACTACTTGATTATTTTGCGCAAAAAAACAAGCCTTATCTTATCATTGTAGATGAATCGCATGTGAGTTTGCCACAATTTGGTGGTATGTATGCAGGAGATAGGAGTCGCAAAGAAGTGTTAGTGGAGTATGGTTTTAGGTTGCCTAGTGCGCTTGATAATCGCCCATTGCGTTTTGATGAGTTTATCACCAAAGCCCCACATTTTCTCTTTGTCTCTGCTACTCCTGCCAAACTAGAGTTAGAGCTTAGCAAGGATAATATCACCGAGCAAATTATCCGCCCTACAGGTTTGCTTGATCCACTCTATGAAGTGAGAGATTCGGATTCACAAGTTCTAGATTTGCTTGATGAGATTAAGGTGCGTGTAGAAAAAAAAGAGCGTGTGCTTATCACCACACTAACCAAAAAAATGGCGGAGGAGCTTACTACATATTACACCCAGTTGGGCATTAGGGTGCGTTATATGCATAGCGATATAGATTCTATTGAGCGCAATCATTTGATACGCGCTTTGCGTTTGGGGGAATTTGATGTGCTCGTCGGGATTAATCTTTTGCGTGAGGGGCTAGATCTCCCAGAGGTTAGCTTGATTGCTATCCTTGATGCGGACAAAGAGGGCTTTTTGCGTAGTGAGACAAGCCTTATACAGACTATGGGTCGTGCAGCGCGCAATGTCAATGGCAAGGTGCTTTTGTATGCCAAAAAAATCACAGATTCTATGCGACGCGCTTTTGAAATCACAGATTATCGCCGTGCCAAGCAAGAGGAATTTAACGCGCTACATAATATTACGCCAAAATCTGTGCAACGCAATATCGAAGAAGAACTAAAGATAGAATCTAGTGGCTTATCACGATTGTATGAAAAGGGTGCCAAGGCTAAGAAGATTCCAAAAAGTGAGAGAGATTCACTTATCAAAGAGCTTAGCGCCAAAATGCACCAAGCTGCAAAAATGCTTGAGTTTGAAGAAGCTGCACGATTGCGTGATGAGATCGCAAAAATACGCAATATGTGATACTGCATACATATATCTAAGGTAGCAAAAACTCATATTCATAGACTTTAGATTCTATCTTTTTGGCTAATGTTTTTAGGGCGTAGTTGAGTGTGCCTAGCTTTTGTTTATAGGCTTCATCATTAGCTTTTTGGGGTGGATTCATCTTGCCTTTGTCATTAAAGCCTTGAAAGTGGGCTTTTATATCATAGAGTGAGGCATTTGGATGGTAGTCTTTGTCATCTTTTGCTTGTGTGTGATAATGTCTAAAAAGCTCTTTCCCTGCGTTTAAGACTTCTTGTGCTTCGTGGCTAAAACAAAGTGGCTTTGTGGGGATAAAAGTAGATTTTAGCTCATCACTAAACAAGCTTTTATTATCGGTGCTTTTAGAATCTTGCTTGATTTTGCCTTGCAAAAAGTCTTGCATAAAGTGCGATTCAAAGGCTTCGCACGCTCCTATTTCTTTTTCGCTAAAGGGTATAAAGTGATTTATACCAACTTTACTTGTGATTCTATTTTGTCCGTGAAAAAGCATAAAAATAAGGCAATCGCTTTGAAACACAGAATCTTGCTCCCATTTGTTGTTTGGGTAGAGAAACTGATCTCTATCATTTATCCAAGTGGCTTTGATACAATGGCGAACAGAGAAATAAATTGCTCCAATAAATAAACCGCTTGGGCTAAGTGCAAAATAATTATTATGTCTTGTGCCTTGTTTATTCATAATGCAAAGGAAATTATTATTTTGAAAATCAGGTGTTGGATTTTCCATATATCCTGCAATATTTTGACTTTGTTTGTGGTCGTATTTTTTAACCCACTTATTAATATTTTCTTTTTTATCTAGTGCTGTATAAAATCTCTTTTTCCCCAAACTCGCACCATTTTCATTAAAAATATCTAGTGTAATTATCCGTTTCATTTTACTCACTTTTGTAATCTAATATATTGCTTAGGATTTGATCCTTTTAGTCCGCCTATCTCATCTATTATATCATCGTGCATTGTTTGCACTTCCTGCAGATTTAAATATCTCATTTATCTCTTAGTCTTTCAAACACGGCTTTGTTTTCAGGCTTTTTTAAATCTTGTAGCATATATTCACGCAGTTGTGTAAAATCATTGATTTGTGTTTGCTCTATTTTTAAATTTGCTTGTGTTTTTTTGGCTAAGGCTTGAAACTCTTGCAAAAATTCTTGCTTCACATTTTCTACTATTAATGTCATCTTTGCTCCTTAAAGGTTTGTATTTTCATTCACTTTGGCTTAGATCCCATATCAAAAATCCAATAGGAAAATTTCCTTTGACATTATCAAAGGTATAGGCAGGACACATAAAGCCCTTTAAAAATTTGGCTTTAAAAGTCTCTCTAAACTTTACAAAATTGCTAGAATTTATATATTTAAGCGTGGAGAAACTTGCTAGGGTGCAGTGGGGAATTTCTTTGTAGATTCTAAAGAAAAATTGTGCGAAAAGCTCATTACTTGCCTTTCCCATAGAATCTTTGTAACGCTCATAGGTGGCATTACCTAAGGCTACTCCATCTTTGTTTTTCCCTGTGTTGGTTACTTGTGTGGCTGAAGTGGCTTCCGCATAGGGTGGATTGATAAAAATAATAAGCTTTTTGCGTTTTTGCTCATTTTTTAGAATCTCTTGCAGGGATTTTGGCAGTTTGGATTTTATGCAATCTTGGCATTTGGGATCTAGCCCACTTTTTGTGTGTTTGGTGCAAGGTTTGTCAAAAAACTCATCGTTTAAAAAATCAAATTGAAAAATGTGTTTGGGTAATAGGTGTAGGGTGTTTTTGTTTGAAAGCTCTTGTATAATCTCTATATCGGCTTTATCTAATGTAGAAGCGTAGAGTCTGTGGGATTCTGTAAAATCTACAAGTAAATTGCCTGTCCCTGCAGCACAATCCCAAATATAATACTCACTTTGATAGTTTTCGCCTAAGGCTTTTTCTAGGTAATTTTGGGCTTTTTAACCCAAGTTTGTGGGGTAAAAAACGCACCCTTTCGCTCTCTAATATCGCTAGGCACTAGCAAATCTCGCCTATCTATAATGTAGCTCCAATACTCTTCTTTTGGCGGGCGATCATAGAGATTCCAAAAGGCTGTGTGAGCTTTTTGATCATCATTAAAACTTGCGGTATCTTTTTGCTGTGTTCCCATAAATGTAGTGGTTTTATTAAATTCATAATGCGTTTGTTTTAGCACGACAAAAAGCTTATCTAATAAGCTTTGATTTTCAGCGCTTAATAAATCTGCTAGGTAAAAATCTGCGTCTAAAATCCCTGCATCTTTGGCACGATCCCAATCAATGCCAATGCTAGGAGCTACACTTGTAAGCCATTTGTGGTAAATGGTGGTGAAGTTATTTTTAGTAATAGGGATTTTGGCTATGTTTTTATTATCTAGCGTGAAGTTTGTTTGTATGAAAGATTGTAGCTCTTTGCAGTCATTTTTGAATCTAAACTGCAATTTTTTAGATTCTAAAAGCCCTTGTGCTAGGGTGTGAAGGGTTTTGAACTCTTTTGTGTTATGGTTGCTAGGCGTAACATTCCAGTTAAAGTCGTTTTTTGTAAAGATAGAATCTAGCTCGTGGTATGGGATAAAGGCTATTTTCTCACAATCGAGTGCCCCTAAGAAAAGCGGTGGGGAGATTGTTTTCATAGGTTTTTTCCTTGCCTATGGTTAGGATTAGCTGGACAAAAGATTCTATAATATCTGCCTTATTGCCTTTTTTGGCTTCTGCCCACAGGAAATTTATAGGCTCAAAAAGTGTCTTTGCATTGTAACTTATGCAAAAATCAATTTTGCCTAGAATTTGTGTGGAATCAAGTGCTTTTAATAGTGCTTTAGAATCTTTGTCAAGCTTTATAAACGCACTTTGAGGATTGGGACTAAAAAAGTCCGTGGCGACTTTGTTTTTGAGTTCTTCTTCGGGTAAGTTTATAGGATACATTGCTACTCGTTTTATATTGTGATTGAAAACTAGATTATACCAAAATGTTACTTTTGCTTGTTTATGTTAGGAGATGTATAGAATCTTTGCTTGAGTGTTGCGATGATGTGTTGGAGTGCGGTGGTTTTATCGGTGTGAAAAAAAAGCGCGTCTTGTCGTATTTTGGGGGTTGTATTTTTGAGTGCTTCTCGCACGAGCTTTAGCACTTGTGTAGCACTTTTGGCGTGAGACATAAGGCGGTGTTTTAGGAGATATTTGTCGTGAAAAAGTAACAAAGAGCGTGTAGAGATTGTAGGTATGCCTAGATAGCAAGATTCTAGATTCATAGTGCCACCGCCACCTACAAGCACATCAATAAAGGGATAGAAATCCTCTGGTGCAAATTTATCATTGGCAATCCATACATTGCTATAACTTCCAAACTTTTGTTCTAATTCCTTATTTCCATAGCGTGGTATGATGATAATATTTGCATCAAGATTGTGCGCAAGGAGCTTTATGCTTTCATAAATAATGGGCAATTTTTTGCTCACATAGTGGGCTTTGTATTCTTCTTCTCGCACAAGAATTGTTGGGCGATTGGTGGGTATGTGGAGAGTGTGGCGAAAATCTTTGCCTTTAGGGAGATTATCTAGCCACAAAGCCACATCAATAAATGGATATGAAATTATATTATCAACGCTCATACCAAGGAGCTTAAAGCATTTTTGGGGTAGCACAAATGGATAAAAAATAAGATCTGATAATGGGAGTGTTAATCGCGCAAGTTTGGTAAGTAAATGTGAATCGCAAGTATGTCCGGCTATGGGTGTATCAGAAAAATGCACAATTGGTATGCCTACTCCAAAAGCAAAATGCACAGCTTCAGCACTTGCACCTGTGATAAGGAGCGTGGGAAGTTTGGCACCAAAAAATTTTAAAAACTCTTCTTGTCTATGCAATCTAGCTCTAAATTTCCCTTCTTTTGTTGCACCACCATAGCCACCTATACAATGATGCGTGATCCCAAAAAGCTTCAAAAGTTGCACGCATTCATCATAATCGCTACTTGCGCGCGTGGTGATAAGAATCTCATCAAGTGTCCTAAGATGCGGGAGTAATACGCGAAAAAATAGCACATATTTGGGATCGGTAATATCAAGCCAAATCATTGGATGCTCTTAGAATTTAGCGTATTTAGGCTTTAGTATCTTGCTGGAGGCAGTGTTCAAAAATGTATTTGTGTGAATCTGGCAGGGCATCAAAAATAGCGTGTGCAAGGTTTTGAATTTCCCAAAGTGCACTTTTAGAGCTACGCAAGGATAGGAAGTTCTGCAACGATCGTGCATTGATACTCCACGAGAGTTCGGTTTTATAAGATTCGGGCATACAAAATTTTGCCAAGTCGTTGCTAATACCTTGATTTAATAAGACTCGGAGATTTTCTAGCGCATAAACACTTGCTTCATTGACTTTGGGTTCTTGACAAAAGACAAGGAATTGCTGTGCGCGTGTGAGATTTATAGAATCTAGTGGCAAAAAACTTTCGCAGTGCTTAAGTTCTTTGAGCGTGTAGCGTGAGGATTTGACACTAAGACTTGCTATTCTGTGTCGTGCTAATTCTTGCAAACACGCGCGCGAAATACCTTTTATGTAAAAGTTATAAAATAAATGCTCAAGCGTGGAGCTGTGTTTATTTTTATTGCCCACGCGATCAATAAGCTCCAAATCTCTTTCTCCACCATTATCGCTTTTATCAAAGCTTTGCCAACAGGTTCTAATAGCATTGGAACACATTTCTAAAGGTGTGGCGTGTAAAAGAGTAATTTGCATAATGATCCTTTTGTTAAAATTGGTGCTCAAACATTATGGATTTATTCCACGGTTACGGATTTTGCGAGGTTTCTAGGCATATCGACATCATTACCTAATTTGGTTGCTATCTCTAATGCAAGGAGTTGGAGCACGATCATCATTGCATAAAATTCCTCCATATAATCTTGGCATTGAGGAATATATACCATATCATCGGCTTCTTGAATACCCTCACTACAAATCGCACAAATGGTTGTGTCGCGCGCACTTAATTCTTGGACATTGCTTTTGATTTTATCAAATAGAAGATGTTTTGGTAAGAGTGCTAGACAAAAAAGTTCTGAATCTGCAAGGGCTATAGGTCCGTGTTTCATTTCACCACTAGGATATCCCTCGGCGTGTAAATAGCTAATCTCTTTGAGCTTGAGTGCGCCCTCGAGTGCTAAAGGATAGAAAATATCGCGCCCGATAAAGAAAAAGCCATGCCCGTGTAAATATCGCTTAGAAAGTCGCTTAAGGCGATCGTGCAAGGAAGGTTGCACTTTGGTAAGTTTGGTGGCATTAAGCATTGTATTTGCATAGTGCTTGAGATCTTTGGTGTTAATGTGTCCGCGCATATGTCCCAACGATACACTTAAAATCCAAAGCACCATAACCTGTGTCGCAAAAGCCTTGGTGCTTGCTACTCCTTTTTCTATGCCTGCGCGTGTGAGTATAGTGTGATGTGCTTCACGGACAATTGAGCTATTATCGACATTACAAATAGCTAGTGTTTTAAGTCCGCTAGATTTAGCAAGCTTGAGGGCTTCTAGTGTGTCGGCTGTTTCACCACTTTGAGAGATACAGACAAAAAGCTCATTTTTGTGTAGCACAGGCTTGGCATAGCGAAACTCACTCGCAAAGACGACATTTGTATGAATCTTGGCTAGGCGTTCGATGAGGTATTTTGCACTAAGTCCTGCATGGTAGCTTGTCCCACATGCACAAATCGTGATTTCCTCAATAGAGGTAAAAAAATCTTTTGGCACTTCATCAAAACCGATATGCTCATCGCTTACACGCCCCATCATTGTTTCTAAGAGGACTTTGTGTTGCTCATAAATTTCTTTTTCCATGAAAAATCTATATCCATCTTTTTGTGCATAAGATTTATTGATGGTAAGCTCTTTTGTGTCCGTTAGTTGTAAAAAGCTATCTTTATCCATACGACCGATAGTATCATCAGCTACATAATGCACTTTGTTAGCAAGTCCGATAAGTGGTGCATCAGAGCTTGCAAAATACACACCACTCTCACCTTGTCCGATGATAAGTGGAGAAGCTTTCTTGGCATAAAAGATTGCCTGTTCATCAGCCTTTGTGATAAGTAAGATTGCATAGGCTCCGTGTAGAGAATCTATAGTGTGTTTAAAGGCACTCATTGGGTCTTTGTGAATTTTTAGATTTTCTTCAAAAAGATGCACGATGACTTCGGTATCAGTTTGGCTAATGAATTGATGTCCTTTGTCTTGGAGCATTTGCTTAAGTTGCGCGTAATTTTCTATAATCCCATTATGCACGACATTGCTAAATTCTGCAAAATGTGGGTGGGCATTTGCTTCTGTGGGTTTGCCATGCGTTGCCCATCGTGTATGTCCTATGCCAACGCCAAAACCTTGGGAATAAAAATCTTTGCATTTTTCTTCGAGATTGACAATTTTTCCAACTGCTTTGAAATTATGTAATTGTTTGTTGGTTAATACTGCTATTCCTGCACTATCATAACCCCTATACTCGAGTTCTTTTAGGCCATCAAGAAGGATTTGTTTTTTCTCATTGTTACCTATGTAACCCACAATTCCACACATACTTTTCCCTTTGTAACAATTTTGCACTTGTATTTAATATTTTGAGGTTACAATCATACCTAAGGATTTGTTAGCTTAAGTTTAAGGGCATACGATGATAAAGAGATTTGGCATTTTGGCTCTAAGTGTATTGATGTATGTTTTTGGCAAAGATTCAGATTCCCAGCAACCTAAGACACAAGAATTTAATCAGCAATTATCCTCACATATTGGTTCGTTGTATGCACACGAGTCTATTTATATTTTGCCCTATTACCATAGCTTTTCACCTACATATGATAAAAACATAGCAACCGAGACAAAATTCCAATTTAGCTTTAGAATCCCAATGTTTGGCGTGGGTGAGCATAATAAATTTTTTCTTGCTTATACACAAACCTCATTTTTTCAAAACTATAATAAATTGGATTCTCGACCATTTCGCGACACAGACTATGCACCGGAGTTGTATTGGTCTTATGATGGGATTAATGACATTGTGCGTTTTGTGCAGTTTGGCTATAAGCATATTTCAAATGGTGAGCGTGCCTTGCGATCACGCACCCAAAATCAGCTTTTGCTTAGGGTGCGTTTGCAATATGACACGCCTTTGGGGCTAAAAGTTGGTGGTATCGTGCGCACTTGGCTTTGGATAGGCTTGGATAATGATGGCTTTTTGCACGATAATCCAGTTCTTACGCGTTATCGTGGATACGGCGATATATTTTTGTATTGCAAATACGATAACCATTTATTTGAATTCAAGGCATCACCTATTGTGAGTGATATAGGATTTTGGAAGCCACATTTTGAGGTGGGTTATACCTACAGGCTTACCGAAAATCTTGGAATCTATGCACAATATAGCAATGGCTATGGTGATAACATTTATGAGTATAACATTCACTCCAATAGATTAGGGATTGGATTTAGGCTTTGGCAAAGTGTGTATAATAACTAGAGGACATTTGCGTTCATATCCCACATAGGCACAAACACACCTAATGCTAAAAACACAACTAATGCTCCCATAATGAGACTAAGTGCAGGTTCTATAAGGCGTATTATCATATCAAGTTTTTGCTCACTCTCGCGTTGCGTAGCATTGGCGATGGATTCAAAGATTTGTGGGAGTTTTGCACTTTTTTCTCCAGCGTGAATAAGTGTGATTGAAATAGGATCGAGTAAGTCTAAGGTTTTTAGTGCTTGACTTAAGGTGCTAGCAGTGTTTTTGATATATGGCAAGAGCATATTGTAGCGTTTTCTTAGGGCGCGATTTTGTACACTTAAACTCGCTAAGGGCAATGCTGTATCTAGTGGCATAGCACCCTTTAGCATATAGCTAAGTGCAAAAGAAAAGTGATAGGCTTCTTGTGAGATGACAAGTGTGCCTACAAATGGTGCGCGTAGTATGTATGCGTCGATTGTATGTCTAAACGATGGCTGATGTGTGTAGAGGATCTTGCTTGCAAAGGCGATACACACGAGTAACAATACTATAGGTAGCCCAAATGTTTGGAGAGATTCATATAGCCACAATAAGACTCGCGTATAAAGAGGCAATGTGGTGCCAAGCTCTGCAAAAAGCACCATAAATGGCGGTATGACAAACCAAATAATAGCCAAAAATGCAACAATCATCGCACAAAGTAATATGCTAGGATATACAAGGGCTTTGGTGATAAGTGCTTTGTTTTGGGCACGTTTATTAAAGTATGCACTAAGGGTGAGCAAGATTGCAGGGAGTGTGCCACTTTCTTGCCCTAATGTGAGTAATGCGCACGAGAGTTCTCCAAAGATTGTCTTGTGTTGTGCGATGGATTGGGCTAAGCTTAAGCCTTGATGAAGATTTTTGACAATGTCTTGTATTACGATCGCAAGGGATTTGTTTTGGGTTTGCACACTTTGCATACATTCTAATATCCCTACACCAGAATCTAGCAAAAGTCCCATTTGCATAAAAAGTGTGCTGATATCTTGGGGGCGTATTTTGCGTCTTAGATTCATAGATTATCCCCATACACGATAAACTTCTTCTAGACTACACATACCTTGTGCTAAAACTTCTGTAATATGTGTTTGCATAGGTGTAAGATGTGTAGCAAGTAGCTCTTTGCTAAGGTTGGGCATATTGCGTGGATTTTGGAGAATCTCACTTAGTAGTATGCGTCCAGAAAATCCGCTATTATCGCAATACACACAGCCTTTGGCACGATAAAGTGGGGTTTGCAAACAAAGACTTGTAAGAAAATCTTTGTATATACCATTTTTGAAAGTGTCATAAAATGTGTGAGACACACTATATTTGCAATGTGTGCAGAGTTTTCGTGCTAGGCGTTGGGCGATAATCATACTAAGGTTTGTGGCAAGCATTTGGGGCTTTCCACCTAGTGCCAAGATTCTATCAAAGGCACTTAGTGTGTCATTAGCATGCAGGGTCGCAAAGATTAAATGTCCAGTAAGAGAGGCTTGGAGGGCGAGATCAAGCGTTTGGTGATCGCGGATTTCTCCTATCATAAGCACATCAGGATCTTGTCGCAGGCAACCACGCAAGGCTTTTTCAAAAGTGAAATCATATTGTGGGTTGATAAGCACCTGCGTAATGTCATCGACGCGGTATTCTATGGGATCTTCAAGAGTGAGGATTTTTTTGGTGTGATCTTTTATGGATTCTACCATAGCATAGAGTGTGGTGCTTTTGCCACAGCCTGTAGGACCTACAAGCAAGATCATGCCACTGCTTTTGGTGATTTCTTGATTGATGAGGTGAAGGGCTTGGGGCAAGAAACCTAGAGATTGCAAGGTGTGGCTTTTTGCACCCTTTTGCAAGATACGCAAAACAAGCGATTCGCCCTCAAGTGCGGGCATACTTGAGAATCTAAAATCAAAACTTCCCTGTGTAAAGTCTCTTGAAAAACGCCCATCTAAGGATTTCCTTTTTTCGCTGATGTCAAGTTTGCATTCTAACTTTAGGCGCGTGGAGATGATTTCAAAGATATGTAGTGGTATTTCAAAACTTTTGTGTAGGATCCCATCGATTCGATAGCGAATACTCGCTTCTGTAGTATTAGATTCTATATGTATGTCGCTACTTTGGTGTTGTATGCCATACTCTAGGAGAAAATTTAGTAGGGTGTTTATGTCGTTTTCTTGTATATGAGGATTGGCGGTGTCTGTGGATGCAAGCATAAGTTTTGTTAAGAGATCCTGTGTGAGGGCATTAAATTTGGCATTTGCAAAGGCTTTTTGGTAAAACAGCAAAAAATCTTGTATTGGATAGCATTCTAGTGTTAGGTGCGGATATTGTTTGTGTATATGAAAGCTCACAAGCTCAATATTTGGCGGATTATCTGGATCCGTGGCGATATGTATATGTGTAGAATCTATACTAAAAGCAAAGCAATGGAGTTTTTGTATTAATGAGAAAGGCAACGCGCTGAGGGCTTTGTGATCAAGGCTTTCTAAAATATGGATATTTGTAGAATGATTCATAATGGGGCATTGAGCGTATGAGAATCTATGATGTAACTTAGGGTTAGATCGTGTATTTTTGGTGCAAGTTGTGTGTTGCTTAGTGGAAGCGAGGAGTTTTCATAGGTTGGGATTTGTGGTATTTCATCTTGGAGTTGCTCTATGGTTTGTATATTCATAATTCTTGGAGAGAGGATAATGACCATTTCTTTTGTTACTTGGGTGTTTTTGGTATAGCTAAAAAAATATTTGAGTAATGGTATGTTCCCTAAAATAGGGATTTGTTTGCGAATCTTTGTTTCTGTTTTGTCTATAAGACCACCTAAGACAATACGTTGTTCATCTTCTATCGCCACAAGTGAAGAGAGGTGCTTAGTAGCGAGATTTGGTGGCGAACTAAGTGCGGTTGTTTGGTTTTCGATTGAGATATCTTTGGTTTTGGTTATGGAGGGATTGATTTTTAAAATGATTTTTTTACCCTCAATGCTTGGTGTAACATCAAGTAAGATTCCAGAAAAAACCGATGGAAATATTTCTGAAGCATTTTGCACTGAAGTGCCTTGGGTTGTGGTTTGGTATGTTGTATTTTGTTGGTAGCGCAATACACTTCCCACGCTGATAATAGCAGGTTGATTATTGAGTGTAAGCACTTTTGGGTTAGAGATAGATTCTACTTTGCCATAGGTTTGCAAAAACTCTACAATACGCTCTATACTTATGCCTTGTGAAAAAATATTGATACCATAAGAGGTGCCGGAATTATCAAGGATCAATGCGCTTGAGTTGTCGCTGCCTATAGGTGTAGTGGCAAGATTAGTAAGATTAAAAAATTGTTCCCAATCAATACCATAAGTCGCACTATCATTGTGCTCGACATTGAATATATTGACATCAATGAGGACTTGTGCGTGAATTTTTTGCGCAAGAGAGGCGAGATATTGCTCCACGCGATCGATTTGTTTTTGGGATCCTGTGATTGTCAAAAGCCCTGCACCTTTATTGATAATAATATCTTTGGGTGCGTATTTAGAATCTTTGGTATTTTGCGGGGTGTCAATGGTAGAATCTGGTATATACCAATCTCCAGGGCGATAGGCGATGTTATATATTTCATTTTCTAATTCACCCCAAAAATCCATTTCATCAATAGAATAGATTTTTGTGCCACTTTTGCCTGTCCCAAGGGTGTGTCCAGCAGCTTTATTAAGTGCCATTTTGTGTGCTTGTTGGGTAGATTCAAGGGTGGAAAAATTTTGTATAGCATAGGGGTTTTGGTATGCGTTGGGTGTATTTTGAGAATCTTGAGAGAAAAATACATCGGTATTGCTAGAGCCAACGCGTGCGGTGGATATGTAATTAATACTAAAGGTTTTAGTTTGCAATGCCCAAATACTTAAGAGATTATTTTCTAGTGTGAATCCTATGTCATTTTGCGTAAGCAGGGTTTGTAGAATATCTTGCAAGGAAGTATTGTCAAAATGCAAAGAGATGACTTTAGAATCTAAGATTTTATGTGTAAGATCTTGAGTATAGATAATGTTTAGCTTACAATCTAGAGCAATGGCTTCTAAGATTTTAGAGAGTGTTGTGTTGGCATTAAAGCTTAGTGCATTACATGCATAGGTTGTTTGTTGTGTGAGGTAGTAGGCTAAACATAATATGCGAAGTAAGCGTGGGAATTGCATCAAAACCTACCTATACCATAGGATATGTTGTGATACTTTGATAGTGTGCGTGTTTTTGCCCTGCATAAGCATGATATGATCATTATGGATACTGAGGATTGTACCAAATGGTGTTTTGCCACTTTTATACCATGTGCCATCAATAAGTGCTTTGGCATTCATAATAGCTTCAAGCTTGAGATAATGGGGTGTTTTGGTGTGTGATCGTGTCTGTGGTGTAGTGTCAAAAAATGGGTTGTGTGTGAGTTTTTGGTAAGATCGTGGTTTTTGGAGACTAGAGAGAAGATTTTGTGCGCATAGCATATCACATGGAATAGTTGTGGCAAAAGTCATAGAAGAGAGTAAAAGTGTGAGCACAAATCGCATGCTAGCTTCTCATATCTTGGATAAGCAATTCAAACTCCAGAGTATCTTTTAGGGTGATATGGATAAAATCAAGGCTTACATATTGATCATGCAGTGTTTGTATGTCATGAAGGAATTGTGCTATCCCTCCAAAAGTTCCATTACCTCGTAGAGAAATGATGCCAAGCTCTTCGTTAGCGATTTGTATATGCGTAAGGGCAAGATGATTATTTTGAGAGAGATTAAGTAAAGAATCTAGGTTGTCAAATGCATTGGATTGTGTGGCGTAGATTTGGTGCAGCACGGATCGTAATATGGCATTAGATTGTGTAAGCTCTGTAAGGATTTGGGTTTGCTCGGATTGAATGGCGTTTGTGGTATGAAGCGCTTGTGTGTAGCTATCTTTTGAGATAGCCTTGTCTTCTTGTAATTGTGTTAAAAGTGTGGAAGTGAGGCGGTGTTGTTGTTCGATAGGCTGTATAAAAAATATATGACAACATGCTATAAAGGCAAGGACCCCGCATATAAAACCTAACATTTTTTCGCGAGGCTTAAGGATTATTGGTTTATTCATGATACACCACAAGGATTTGAGAATAGGCTTTGTTGTCTTTGTGTGTGATATGAGAAATTTTTGCTTGTGAAGTGTCGGTATTGAGGGCTTTTAGTAGTTGTGTGATATGAGCTTGTGTGGGTGCTATGATATCCATTAGCGCTACACTAAGTTTTGCACTTTTTGCAAAGCTTATATTTGTTGTGTGTGCAGAGTGCTCGGCAAGAAATGTAAAAGTCTCTTCCATACGGACACTTAGTGGTTTTGTATTGAGAGTATCTAGCACAAAAGAGATTTGTTGATACATTTGGGTATTGTGTGCGAGAAGTTTATTTAGTTCATTGGTTTGGGTGGTAGTGCTGTGTTCAAGGTTTGTAAAATCGTATTCTTGAGATTGTAAAGTATCGATGCGGGTTGTGAGATTGCAGGTGTGTGCAAAGAGTGCGCTAGGATATACAAGTCCAAACATTATGGCAAGGGTAATAATAAGATTCCGTATAATGTGTGTTTGTGCTTTGACAAAAAGCCCAAAGTTATTGCGGATAAACCCAAATTTATTATGTAAAAGCGCTCTTATATGCGTGTAGTATTCGTGCTTGCAGTTTTGAAAGATTGCACGGAGAGGCGAGGATTTATTTTGTGGGTCTTTGGTGTTAGATTCTAAAAATATTTGAGTAGGGAAAGAATCTAAAACCTGTAGCATGTGCTCCCCAAACATATTGCTAAAAAGTTGCGTTTTTTGCGTTAATTCCTCATCGCTTGTAAGATGGAGAGTGCTAAGAATCTGTGCGTTATCGATATAATAAAACATACGAGATTCTTTGATATAGATAAAACCTTGCTTGACATGTTGTGCCAGAAAATACGCATCTATAGCGATTTCACATGCTTTTGTATGTTTTGGTAGGTTCGTCAACATATGATGATCGATAAAATACGCCTCACATTCTTGCAAACTTGTTTCGTGAAAATGCGGCTTACACGCAAAATACAAACTATATGTATGTGATAGATCGATAATTCCGCATTGATAGGCATGTGTGTAAAGAGATTCCACAATGTGCTCGGCGTCTTCTTGTATATGAGAATGCAAAGAAGCAGAAATATCAATGGTAAGCTTGGTTAGTTTGTCTAGTTCGCAAACATAGAGTACTCTAGCATGTTTTGGATCATAAGCCATTGGCACGAGTGTGTGTCGGTCAAAGAAGGTATCGCGATAGAATATATGTGAATACATAGACATACACACCCTTTTTTAAGTAATGCATATAGATTTTATATTTCTCTCAATTTTAGTTAAGTAAAACTTTAATTTTTATTAAGCCAAGGTTTATATAAAAGTTCCTTATCCAAAAGCAAACTTTAA
>NZ_FZPO01000038.1 GCF_900198655.1 Helicobacter equorum
TAATAGCGGTGTAACGGGTGTAACAATCAAAAATATCCAAAGCGGAGCTGTGCAAGATTTGGCAGTATTTGGTGTTTTTGTATTTGTGGGTTATGATGTAAATACACAGATTCTCAAACAACCTGATGGCAGTATGCTTTGTGAATGTGATGAGTGGAATAGCATAAAGGTAGATCTATCTATGAAAACCAGTGTCCCTGGGCTTTTTGCTGCTGGTGATGTGCGTGTACAAGCCCCAAAACAAGTCGTATGTGCCGCTGGTGATGGTGCTACCGCCGCACTCCAAGCTATCGCTTACCTTGAGCACCATTAATACCATAAAACAGGTATTGCAAACTTCTTGCGATACCTGCTATAGTTTCTATTCTAGTTAGATTCTCTCTTATCCTTTCGGTTTACTTTTACAAAAAGCACCAAAATTATTACGAGCTATTGCGATATCTGCATACATCATAAAAGACTTTCTTTTGTAATTGTTTTGAGACAATCTCTATATCTTTGATTTACAAAGAAATACAGATGAAAAACTTGTCATCTTGGGGTTAAACGTTGCATATGGCACTTAGTGAAATATATATAGATTCTAAAGAGGCTTTGAAAGCCTATATGCAAAAAGACTATAAAAAGCTTGTGAGTGTGACAAAATGTATGGATGCATGGCTCTTGGGGATATGTATTGCAAAGAAGAAGATGGTGTAAAAAAGATTATCTCAAAGCAATACAATTTATTGAAAAGCTTGTAATAGTGGGCTAAAAAAGAATGCAAGATACCAAGAGCGATTTAGAACAATTAATAACACCGACATTTTTCAAAGAGGGCAAACCACTTAGCGAGGCGGATATTTATGATTTTATAGAAAATCTCATCACTAAAGGCGAGGCAAGTGCTAATACAAGCAAGGTTATAGACTTACTCCCAGAGCTAAGAAATAAAGAGAGAACCTATAATGCCTTTAATAATCAAAGCACACAAACAAAAGAACCACAACAACTCTTAGTAAGCAAAGAGAACCTACATACTAAACCTAAAGCACAAGAATCAAGCCTTTTTGATTTAGGACCTAAAGAAAAACTACAAACAGAGGCAATCAAGCAATATTTACAAGCATTCTCAAAACACCTAAGCGATCAAGCAAAACAACAAATACCAAGTGTGCTAAAAGAAATAGATTCTTTTACAAATATTAATGATATTGTGCAATATACAGGTGCATTTAAAAAAGAAATACAGCAATTTATCCCATACCTTGAAACAAAAGAGAAACTAGAGCAAGTGTTGCAAACACCAAAACTTCAAAGAGACCCCAAAGAGAATCTAGAAGTCAGTATTACACGCATTGATGAAAAACCATCAAAAATACATCTTGGGTTTGATGAAAAAGGTTATATCCCTTATGATACACATATCGCAGAGGAATTTTTAAAACAGCCGACAACAAATAAGGATACAAGCACACTTATTGATACATTGATCAAAGGAGCATACAAAAAGGCTCAAAAAGATCTCTCTGATAAATATTTACTCGATTTAACTGGAAGTAAAATTGACTTTGGAGAAGACATAACATTATTGAATGGTAGAGAACTATATTACAAAGACAAACAAATCAATAATGAATACAGATCACCAAACGTATTGATAAACACAGCCAAAAAACTAAAAGAAGGATTAACTGATAGCGATTTGTATTTGGCACACGCAAATAAGGATAATCTAGCAAACTACCATTATTCATATAATTTATTGAATGAATATCTTGAGGATATTTCTTTATTAAGTGATTGGGGCTTGGTAGATTTGCTAGTAGATAAAAGCATTAAGCAACCATTTAATCAAGCACTAGATAAAGCGTTTAAAGCAAATGGAGAACCTTTTGGAGTGCTTTGGAATAATGAAGCCACCAAAAAGAACCTAGAACAAAACTTAGCAGATTATGGGATTTCAATAAACCCAAAAGATTTTTTTGTAGGAAAAAATGCCATTGATTTTTTACTTGATAAGCAATCAGGATATATACAAAGTGCATTCCACAAAGAGAACTTAGGGGATATTGATCTTGTTTGGGGTGAAATAACAGATCCTAAAAATCATAAAGGCTATGGATTGGCACACATACTAGATAAGCACCCAGATTTTGATATAAGATTAATCCCTGAAATTATAGAAAAAGGCAATTTAATCAACCAAAACAATATAAGGTATCGTATTGAAAAAGATAATTATGTAATAGGATTGAGTGCAGAATATAAAGGAGATAAAAGAAACTTTATCATTACAGCTTTCGAAAAAAACAAGGACAAGAGAGACACTTTCACCGAACACCCTTTTACTTCTACTTCGGACAATGCAGTAAAAAACCTTGATAAAAAAGAGAATGCGGAAAGTTTATATGCATCTTCCGCAATCACAAAAGGCGAGACTCTGCCTTTAAACTCTAAAGCCAATTCTACCAAAAAAGAACAATCAAAACAACATAAGGGACAAGAGGAGCTAAAAAATATCTTTGATGAGTTTGAACAACAAGACAAGACACTACAAGATAAAGCAAAGCTCTTAAAAGAACACAAAGAGGATTTAAGAAGCAAAGATTTGGTAGGTAGTGAAAAATGGGAGGACTTAATAAAACAACAAAGCTTACTCATAGATGAGGAAAGCCAAATACTTGAGAGAGCCTATAAAAAAGCCAAAAGACTTATGCCACATTTTTCAAGCTATGAGGAAATATTGCAATACGAACCCATTAACAGCGTTAGCTTAAGGCTACTAAAAGAAAATGTTAATGAGATTATGGATAAAGAAATAAGAGCTTTGCAAGATACCAGCATAACTAAAGCAGATTTCAAACAAGCTTTAGATGAGTTTAATACATTCTACAAAGAATATAGAGATTATCATAAACCTTTGTATTATGAATTTGAGACTAAATTTGGTTTCTACACAAGAGAATTTAATAAAAACAAGCTATCAAACGCTAAAGATGTAGAAATGTTTAAAAAATATTTTTTAGACAAAAAACCCTCAGCATTTAACGATAAGCTAAAACAAGTATATGAAACAATACAACAATACAATCAATTAGAATTGCAAAATCGACAAAGAATACACGATAGCAAAGAAAGTGAGCTAATCAAAAGCAAAGCTATTGAGATTAAAGAACAATTAAATAACAAATATAAAAACTCGATTCAAAAGCAGGAAATAAGCAAACAAAGTGAGAATCCACACGCACAGAATTTGGACCAAAAAAGGACAAAAGGCAAAATACCAGATGAAATAAAAGGCGACACCACGAACTTGTCCGCTTATAGTGGTCTAGGTGATAAAGCAACAGGAGAGCTAAAGCAAGAAATAGAAAACTTGCGCAAAGAAATCAATGATTTGCAAAAAAAGCGTATTGATGAGGAAGAAGCACATCCAAAAGCCAAAGAGCTTGATAGATTAAGAGATGAATATTATGATGAGTTTAGTAAAGCTCAAACAAAAGAGCAAAAAGAGATTATAAGAGAAAAATATTATAGCAAGATTGATCCACTAGCAAATGAAATAGATAATGAACTGCCAAGCCATAAAAAAATAATTGAGAAGCAAAAAGAGCTTAATAACGCACAAGAAATATTAGAAGCAAAAGAAAAAGCCATACAAGAAGCAAAGCTAAAAGCAGACCCAAAAATGCTAGAAAAAGAATATAACGCACGAAGTGCTAGGGCGTCGCTAACTACTATACGCAACAACCCTGAAGATGTGCTTAGCGAAGAAAGGTATTTTGACAATGCTAGACTTTTGGATAAGAATTTTAGAGCAAATACACATAGATGGGCTAGAGAAAACGGGCTTAAAGATGAAATAAACACAGCAAGAAGATTCATAATCGGAGAAGCGGAAAGAAATGAAGCCATACAAAGAGCTACTGAGCTACAAGGTGAGCTGATAACAAAGCAGAGAAATTATTTTTCTGCTAAATTGGCAAAGCAAAGAGCGGAGCTAGAAAAAGAGCTTGATATAACACCGATTAAAGAGTTTGGCACAAATTACGCTGAGTTCTATCACGCTGGGGGCGATGCTGTTAAAAAGCTTTTGCTTGAAAAACAGGGGCAAGTCGCGGGGGCGTTTTATAAAGATGGCTTAGGGGATATTGATGTCGTTTGGGGGGATTCTAACTTCGGCTTAAAACATATTTTAGACAAGCACGGGGGCGAGTTTAAAGACATAGCAAAAGAGTTAGATGCGATTGTAGAAAATGGGGCGGTAGTAAAAACACATAATGGCTACAATATCACTTTAGGTGATTATAAAGTAGGTTTAAATATAGGGTGGAATGAAAATGGTGTAAAAATAGGAGAAAATAAATGGGTAGTTACTGCATTTGATAACTCTAAATTACAGAGCGAGAAGCAAGGTAGCAACTCTGCTTCTTTTACAAAAGGCGAGACTCTGCCTTTAAACTCTGAAGACATTATACCACAAACACAATCTAAAGCAACCACACAAGAGACCACAAACACACAAGGACCACAAACATTTAATCCAACTAAGTTTGTATTAGGCTTTGCAGATGAGTTAGCAGGGTTTGGTATTCTAACACGCACAAGAGCGTTAAGCAAGATTGATGATTATGTGCAAAGACAACTTAGTAAAAATCAAGACTTAGCAAACAATCCAGCAGAGCTTGAGAGAACTCTTAGAAATGATATGAACTCTAAGATAAATCAAGCAAAACAAAGACTAAAGGCAGAGGAAAACAAGGGCATACATAACGCTAATGAAGTGGATTTTAAAAATCCACCAAAAGAGCGAACATTGTTTGATTTTCTTGATGAGGAC
>NZ_FZPO01000053.1 GCF_900198655.1 Helicobacter equorum
TTGTAGATTGGTATGATGACACCGACTTTGGGAGAAGTGTTGTGCATTGAAAATTTCCTTAGATTCTTTGGCTTACTAAATCGCCCATTGCTTCACAACCCACGCACTGCTTCCCTTCGCTCATCGTATCCGCGGTGCGATAGCTCTCATCTAGCACCTTTTGCACGGCTTTTTGCACCGCTTGCGCTTCATCTTTCATCTCAAACGAAAGCTCTAGCATCATCGCCACACTTAAAATCGTGCCAAGTGGATTTGCGAAATCTTGACCCGCGATATCTGGCGCACTCCCATGTATAGGCTCATACAGCCCAACTTTGCTTTGCCCTAACGAAGCGGAAGGGATCACACCAATCGTGCCTGTAATCACACTCGCCTCATCGCTCAGAATATCACCAAACATGTTTTCCGTCAAAATAACATCAAACTGACTTGGTGCGCGCACAATCTGCATTGCTGCATTATCCACATACATATGGCTTAGCTCCACATCGCTAAATTCACTATGTACGCGCTCCACCACCTCGCGCCACAACCTGCTAGAATCTAGCACATTCGCCTTATCTACGCTTGTGAGCCTTTTGTTTCGCTTGCGCGCCAGCTCAAAGCCCACGCGAGCAATTCGCTCGATTTCAGATTCACTATAGCACATATTATCGCTTGCTACGCGATTTCCTGCATTTCCTTGTGTTGAGTGCTTGCCAAAATACACACCACCTGTGAGCTCACGCACGATGACAAAGTCAATCCCGCGCTCCAAAATCGAGGCTTTCAGCGGACTAGATTCTCTTAATTGCGTAAAAAGTGTGGCTGGGCGGATATTTGCAAAGACTTCAAGCTCACTACGGATTCTAAGTAGTGCTTTTTCTGGGCGATTATGGCTTGGTTGATTATCCCATTGTGGACCACCCACTGCACCTAAAAGCACGCTATCACTTTGTTTGCATATCTCTAGGCTTTCTTTTGGGAGACATTCTCCACACGCATCAATCGCACATCCACCAGCTAGCACTTCTTTATACACAAAAGTGTGGTTATATTTTTGTGATATGGCATCTAGCACTTTGAGGGCTTGTGTAATGACCTCTGGTCCGATACCATCTCCTCGTATGACTGCTATTGTTTTTTGCATATATAATCCTTAAGCTTCTCTTCTTTGGGCTATCCAGTTTAGGTAACCATTGGCATTAATGATTTCTTGGATAAATGGTGGAAATGGCGTGGTTTTGAATGTTGTGTTTTTGCCAAGGCTAGTGATTTCACCTTTGTCAAAATCTATACTTACTTCATCGCCTTGCATAATAGAATCTGCTATTTCAGGAGATTCTATAATCGCTAGACCGATATTTATAGCATTGCGATAAAAAATGCGTGCAAAACTTTTAGCAATAATGCACGAAATACCACTTGCCTTGATGGCTATGGGTGCGTGTTCTCGACTTGATCCACAGCCAAAATTCCAACCCCCGACCATAATATCGCCTTCTTTAACCTTATTAACAAAATCTTTGTCAATATCTTCCATGCAATGACTTGCTAATTCCTTATGATCAGCAGTATTAAGATAGCGAGCCGGGATAATCACATCCGTGTCCACATTATCGCCATATTTATGAACAAAACCCTGGGCTTTCATATTTTCTCCTTAAATGTTAGATTACAGCTTCTGGGGTGCTTAATATCCCTGTGATAGCACTTGCTGCTGCTACTTCCGGAGATGCAAGATATACTTCACTTGTTACATGCCCCATGCGTCCTACAAAGTTACGATTTGTTGTGGAGACACATTTTTCGTTGGCTGCCAAGATTCCCATATGTCCACCCAAGCAAGGACCACAAGTAGGTGTTGAAACGACACAACCAGCCTTGATAAAAGTTTCTAAATATCCTCTAGCAATACATTCTAGGTAGATATTTTGTGTTGCTGGAATAACGATACAGCGCGTGTTTTTGGCAATTTTTTTATTTTTTAGGATTTTTGCAGCAATTGCCATATCGCTCAAACGTCCATTTGTGCAAGATCCGATGACAACTTGATCAATTTTGATTTCACCCCATTCTTCTCTTGGTTTGGTATTTTCTGGGAGATGAGGAAATGCCACGGTATGATCGATCTGACTAAGATCGATGTCAAATACTTGTTCATAGTATGCATCTGGATCTGGTGCATAGATTTGGAATTGCTTGCTCGTGCGTGTTTTGGCATATTCTATAGTGATTTCATCAACTTCAAAGATTCCATTTTTTGCTCCCGCTTCAATCGCCATATTTGCAATGCAAAGTCTATCATCGATAGTAAGGTTTTTTAACCCCTCACCACCAAATTCCATACTTTTGTATAGTGCACCATCAACGCCGATTCTACCAATGATGTGTAAAATAACATCTTTGCCACTGACATATGGGCGCAACGTGCCTTTAAGATTAAAGCGCATAGCTTGTGGAACCTTAAACCACGCTTCACCTGTTGCCATACCTACTGCCATATCTGTAGAGCCTACACCAGTAGAAAAAGCACCCAATGCTCCATATGTGCAAGTATGTGAATCTGCTCCGATGATAAGATCCCCAATAGTTACGATACCTTGCTCGGGTAAAAGAGCATGTTCTACACCCATATTTCCTACATCGTAATAATGTGAAATATCAAAGTCTTTGGCAAAACAACGGCATTGTTGGCTTTGTGTAGCGGCTTTGATATCTTTGTTTGGTGCGAAGTGATCCATTACTAGAGAAATTTTATCTTTGTCAAATACCTCTGTAAATTTCGCTTGTTTAAAGGCATTGATTGCTACAGGCGTAGTGATGTCATTACCTAGCACCATATCAAGTTTTGCCATTATCAAATCACCAGCCTTAACAGATTCTAAGTTTGCCTTATGTGCGAGAATCTTTTGAGACATTGTCATACTCATACTTTGCTCCTTCATTATGATAAAATTAATGCAATGTGCGGTCGATAGCACTTATCAAGCCATAAATGCTCGCTGCTATAATATCTGTATCGATCCCAACGCCAAAACATCTGCCTTGTGTATTTTGGATTTGCACATATGAGATGGCTTGAGATGATGAACCTTCTTTGAGTGCGTGTTCGCTATAATCGACGATATCAAAATCTAGCTCGAGATTCTCACGCAAGGCATTTGCGACTGCATCTAATCGCCCATTACCTTTGCCCTCAATCTCATAATCTTTTCCTCTAAATTCTACACTTAAATTCACGCTTAAGCCATCATCTGTGCGTGCAAAATGATAATCTTTCAAGCTTAAAGGATTTTTAAGATTCACAAAGTCTTTTTGGAAAATATCGCAAATATCTTGTGGGCTAAGCTCTTTGTGTGCTTTATCTGAAATGTCTTTAACATAATACGAAAAATCTTCTCTAAATGCTGTAGGGAGATCGATACCAAATTGACTATAGAGAACATATGCAATGCCTCCCTTACCGCTTTGGGAGTTTATGCGTATGACATCACTTTCATACATGCGCCCAATATCTTGAGGATCGATAGGGAGATATGGCACACTCCATGTCTCAAGGTTTTGTTCTTTGTGATATGCCATACCTTTGGCGATCGCATCTTGATGACTTCCAGAGAATGCTGCAAATACAAGCTTACCAGAATATGGTTGGCGCTCATAAACATGCATTTTTGTAACTTTTTCATATAAATCGCAAATCGCTGGAAGATTACTAAAATCAAGCTTAGAATCTACCCCATGTGAATACATATTCATAGCAAGAGTGATGATATCTACATTACCTGTGCGTTCCCCGTTTCCAAAAAGTGTCCCCTCAATCCTATCAGCTCCTGCAAGAAGTCCTAATTCTGCATCGGCGATTCCACAGCCTCTATCATTATGTGGGTGAAGTGAAATAAGCACGTTTTCACGATTATTGAGATTTTTAGAGATATACTCCACCTGACTTGCATAAATATGTGGCAAACTCATCTCTACGGTTACAGGAAGATTCAAAATAAGTTTATTTTGTGCTGTTGGTTTAAAGACATCAATAACTGCATTACATACTTCAAGTGCATAGTCTACTTCAGTGCCACTAAAACTTTCAGGTGAGTATTCAAAACGGAAATTTCCCTCGGTCTGTGCAGCCATTTGTTTGAGATGATTTGCTCCGTTGATAGCGATTTGTTTAACTTCTTCCTTAGATTTTTTAAACACTTGTTGGCGTTGGGCAAATGATGTGGAGTTATACACATGCACGATGGCATTTTTGCATCCTCGCAGGCTTTCAAAGGTTTTTTTGATGATATGTTCTCGCGCTTGTGTGAGAACTTGGATAGAGACATCATTTGGGATAAGTTCTTCTTCGATAAGTGTGCGTAAAAACTCATATTCGGTTTGACTAGCAGCCGGAAATCCTACTTCGATTTCTTTAAATCCAATTTTGACTAATAGTTTAAAAAATTCAATTTTTTCTTCAAGATTCATAGGTGTGATAAGGGCTTGATTACCATCGCGTAAGTCCACACTACACCAAATTGGGGCTTTATCTATGTACTCCTTGCTTGCCCACTCTAAGCTTTGGGTAGGAGGCATAAAATAGCCTCGCTGATACTTTTTGTGATTCATAAAAACTCCTAAATATTACACTGAATTGCTTTGCAAATTTTTAATAAAACTCTTCTATTATAACACTAAAAAATAATAAGGCTGTTAAGTTTGTGTTTGCTTTGTGTGCTATGTATGCAAGTAAAATTTAGTGACACTACAGGATAAAATTCCTAGTGCAAGTTTGCCATTTGTAAGGGAAAAACTTGAAAAAGCTTCAGAATAATAGATTGCGAGTTTGGTAGCTGTTCCTTTGAAAAGTTATATTGTTGGTTTGATTTTGGGTTTGTTCTTGGGACTTTTTGGCGTGGATAGATTCTATAAAGGTGCTATAGCTTAGGTGTCGTAGAATATTTCATATATGCGTATCCCGCTGAGGCTTCCATGTCTTTTATTCTGATAGGGTATCTTATATGTTTATTGCTGTGTGGATCTGGTCAATTGTTGATTTATTTTTTTGTTTGGCAAAGTATCAAGAGGGATAATCTCAACAAAATTCTTTCAGTTCTTAGCTGAATTTCTTAAATCTACGCATTAGTGTTCTTGTTTGGTATTTTTAGTTATGAAACATGGAGTTTTTGCTTTGCACTTTTGGTGTGCTAACTTCTGGTGTCGTATGGAGGATTTGTCGTTGGAGGTTACTAAGATTAATCACATCACAATACATAAAAACTATAAGTCCTTAAGCTTATATTTGGCTTATGTGCAATATGATTCCGACATTTTGTTGAACTTTTTAGAGGTTCCTTGATTTAAGATAATTTTGTATCAAAAGTAAGGGTGGTATCGTGGTTAGAATATTAGTATTATTGTCTCTTGGATATGTTCCTGCGTTTGCGTATCTTGATCCTGGTAGTGGTTCGTTATTGCTTTCATCTGTTGTTGCTATCTTTGCCTCTGTGGTATTTTTTATTAAAAATATTTTTTACAAACTTACTTCTCCTAGGACTCTTTTAAATAGCGGATTTAGCCTTCGGGGGGGGGGCATTCTAAAACAAAAACCATAGTTTTTTATTCTGAAGGTAAGCAATACTATCACACTTTTAAACCTATCTTAGATACCTTAGATTCAATCAAGCACCCCTATACATATCTTACTTCTGGGCAAGATGACCCAGCATTGTCTCGCAAAAATCTTACATATGGTGTTTTTGCTTATATTGGTGAGGGTAATAAGGCTTATGTAAAACTTAATACTCTCAAAGCTGATATTTGCGTGCTTACTACACCAGGATTGGATGTTTTGCAAATTAAGCGTAGCAAAGGTGTGGGGCATTATTGTCATATCGTGCATTCTCTGACACCAATGACATATAGGGCATTTGGACTGGATTATTTTGATTCTGTGTTGGTGGCAAATGAGATTCAAAAGGACTTCGTGCGTGAAGTAGAAGAGGCTCATGCTGTGAAAAAGAAATATATTGGTGTTGTGGGAAGCACGTATTTAGATGAACTCTCTAACCTAAGAGATGTGGCATTACATAATGCATCTAGTTTAGATCGCAAGATTCTTCTTTTTGATGCACTCTCTAATATTCCATCACACGATAAACCTATTATTCTTGTTTCTCCTTCTTGGGGTAAGGAAACGATTCTTAGTAAGTATGGGCTTAGGCTTTTAGAGCCACTTGCTAAGGCAGGTTTTGTGCTTATTGTCCGTCCACATCCTCAGAGTCTAATTGGCGAAGCAGAGTCTAAAAACATCAAAAATATTCAAGAGAATCTTGCAAAATATGAGAATGTTGTGTGGGATATTGGCACTCCTAATGTGTATGCATTTGCCAAGGCCAATATGATGATCTCAGATTTTAGTTCGGTGATTTTTGATTTTGTATGTCTTGAAGGTAAGCCTGTGCTTACGCTAGATTTTGAATTTGATACTGCGGGGTATGATCTTAGTGATATTGATATGAACAAGTTTTATACCTTTAATGCACTTAAGCGTATAGGTGGCAAACTCCAAGAAGAAAACTTTTCTAATCTCACGAGAATTATTACAGAAATTTTAGAATCTACCAAGACACAAGAAGCCAAAAAATGCAAAGAAGAACTTTGGCGTTATCCGCATCATGCAGGATTTAAAGCTACTCAAGAGCTTTTGAAAATCGAACGCGAACTTTTAGAGCATAGCCTTAAGGCTTATATGCCACAAATTAGCCGAATACGAGATTTAGATTCTATGTTGGCGTGTTTATCATCTAGTGACACAAAGGACAAACAATGATTGCAGAAGTGTTGTATTATATCTTTATTTATCCTATGCAAACTTTGCTAGGTGCTGTGTTTGAATCGATTTATACGTATACACATAGTTATGGTTGGGCTATCGTGCTTTTAAGTGTGGCAATTAATCTTTTTTTGTTAAAGCTTACAAACCTTGCAGATAAAAAAGCACAAAAAACAAATGCTTTAAAATCCATATGTGATGCAAAAATAGCTGAGTTTAAAAAAGTTTTTAGGGGCTCGGAGCTCCATGCATACACACAGACACTTTTTAAACAGAAGCACTATCATCCCATCTATAATCTGTTTTCTTTGGGTGGATTGGCATTACAGATTCCATTTTTTTTAGGAGTCTTGTTTTTATTACAGGATTTTGAGAGTTTGCGTGGTGCAAAGTTTGGAGTAATAAAGGATCTTTCTAAGCCTGATACTTTACTTTTTGGTTATGCGTTGTTGCCGTTTGCGATGAGTGCTTTAAGTTTTATAAGCGTTTTTATAAGTAGCACTGATCGTGGTGCACGCATACAAGGAAGCCTTATTGCTATCATCTTTTTAGTTTTGTTATATGCAATGCCAAGTGGACTTGTGTTGTATTGGATGATAAGCACGTTATGTA
>NZ_FZPO01000094.1 GCF_900198655.1 Helicobacter equorum
GCTTCCGGCGTCTCCGGCACGTGGTTCTGGTGTGTCTGAGAGCTGGTTCCGGCATGTCCGGCAGATGATTCCGGAGTGTCCGCCAAGTGGTTCTGGCATACCCGGCTGGTGATTTTGGCATGTCAGGTAGGTGGTTCCGGCGAGTCGAGCAGGTGGCTCCGGCGTGCTCGGCAGGTGGTTCAGGCGGGTCTGGCAGGTGGTTTCCGTCTGTTCGGGGTGTGGTTCCAGCATCTCATGCACATGGTTCTGGCACGTCTGAGATGTGGTTCCGGCCGGCCCGACAGGTGTTTCCGCAGTGTCCGCCAAGTGGTTCTGGCGTAGTTGGCAGGTGATTTTGGCATGACCGGCAGGTGGTTCCAGCAAGCCCGGCAGGTGATTCCGAAGTGTTCACCAACTGGTTGTGGCGTAGCCGGCAGGTGATTTTTGCGTGTCCGGCAGGTGGTTCTGGCGAGTCGAGCAGGTGGTTCCGGCGTGCTCGGCAGGTGCTTCCGGGGTCATTGGCACGTGGTTCTGGCATGTCTGAGAGGTGGTTCCGGCATGCCCGGCAGGTGATTCCGGAGTGTTCGCCAAGTGGTTCTGGCGTAGCCGGCAGGTGATTTTGCATGTCCGGCGGTGGTTCCGGCGGGTCGAGCCGGTGGTTCCGGCGTGTCCGGCAGGTGGTTCCGGTCTGTCCGGCAGGTGGTTCTGTGGTGTCCGGCACGAGGTTCAGTCTGAGAGGCTGTGCCGGCATGCCCCTCACGTGATTCCGGCTTGTCCCCGAAGTGGTGCTGGTGTAGCGGGCAGGTGATTTTGGCGTGTCCGGCAGGTGGTTCAGGCGAGTTGAGCAGGTGGTTCCGACGTGCTCGGCAGGTGCTTCCGGCGTCTCCGGCACGTGTTTCTGGCACATCTGACAGGTGGTTCCGGCATGCCCGAAAGGTGATTCCGGTCTGTCCGGTAGGTGGTTCCGGCGTGCACGGCACGTGGTTCTGGTACGTCTCAGAGGTGGTTGCGCATGCCCAACAGGTGATTCCGGACTGTCCGCCACGTGGTTCTGGCACGTCTGAGAGGTGGTTCCAGCATGCCCGGCAGGTCATTTCGGAGAGTCGTCCAAGTGGTTCTGGCGTAGCCCGCAGGTGATTTTGGCGTGTCCGGCAGGTGGTTCCGCCGTGCTCGGCAGGTGGTTCAGGCATGGCCGTCACGTGGTTCCAGTCTGTCCAGGACGTGTTTCCAGCTTCTCCGGCAGGTGGTTCTGGTACGTCTGAGAGGTGGTTCCGCCATGGCTGGCAGGTGATCCCGGACTGTCCCCCAGGTGGTTCTGGCATAGCCAGCAGTTGATATTGGCCTGTCCGGCAGGTGGTTCCAGCGAGTCGAACAGGTGGCTCCGGCGTTCTTGGCAGGTGGTTCCGGTCTGTCCGGTAGGTGTTTCCGGCGTGTCCGGCACGTGCTTCCGGCACGTCTGAGAGGTGGTTCCGGCATGCGCGGCAGGTGATTCCGGAGTGTCCGCCAGGTGGTTCTGGCGTACCCGGCAGGTGATTTTGGCGTGTCCGGCAGGTGTTTCTGGCGAGTCGAGCAGGTGGCTCCGGCATGCTCGGCAGGTGCTTCCGGCGTCTCCGGCACGTGGTTCTGGTGTGTCTGAGAGCTGGTTCCGGCATGTCCGGCAGATGATTCCGGAGTGTCCGCCAAGTGGTTCTGGCATACCCGGCAGGTGATTTTGGCGTGTCAGGGAGGTGGTACCGGCGAGTCGAGCAGGTGGTTCCGGCGTGCTCAGCAGGTGGTTCAGGCGGTTCTGGCTAGGTGGTTCCCGTCTGGTCCGGGTAGGATTTCGG
>NZ_FZPO01000042.1 GCF_900198655.1 Helicobacter equorum
TGGCAAAGGTGGCTTATTGCGCGATAAGAAATATATGTTTAGTCTTACTTGGAATGCGCCTATTGAGGCATTTACAGACAAAGATGAGTTTTTTGGTGGTGTGGGTGTAGATGTCGTGTATTTGCATTTGCATAAGGCACACGAATTTTTAGGTATGCAGGCTTTGTCAACATTTATTTGTAATGATGTGATCAAAAACCCACAAGTAGAGCAATACATAAAAGAGTATAAAGCACATTTGCAAAAAGTCTTTGGTTAAAGTAAGGATAGGATTATGAATGTTTTTGAGAAAGATTTGGCTGGTGTGCCACTATTTGTAATGATGTGATCAAAAACCCACAAGTAGAGCAATACATAAAAGAGTATAAAGCACATTTGCAAAAAGTCTTTGGTTAAAGTAAGGATAGGATTATGAATGTTTTTGAGAAAGATTTGGCTGGTGTGCCACTAGATTCTAGAGATCCCGAAGTCGCACCTATCATCGAAGTGATTAAGCACACGCAAAAACTCATCGCCAAGCTTAATAATGGAGAAAAAAGCGAGGAGCAAGTGCGTGAGATTTTAAGTCAAATTACGGGAAGAGAGGTGGATTCTAGTTTGTGGCTTTTGCCACCTTTTTATGCGGATTTTGGGCGTAATATATATTTTGGCAAAAATGTTTTTGTTAATTCCGCTTGCACATTTATGGATCGGGGCGGAATCTATATTGATGATGAAGTGTTTATCGGACCAAAAGTTAATCTCATCACCATTAATCACGACATTAATCCTTGTAATCGCACCACCACCATTTGTAAGCCTATTTATATCCAAAAGCGTGTGTGGATAGGTGTAGCAGCAACTATTTGTCCGGGTGTTAGGATTGGTGAAAATTCTATCGTGGGCGCTAATGCAGTCGTTACCAAAGATGTCCCACCAAATTCTATCGTGGGTGGAAACCCTGCAAAGCTTATCAAAAAAATAGAGATAGAAAATTATACGCCAAAGGATTAGTATGCCACTTGTAATCTTAAGCACCGCACCAAACAAAAAGGAAGCCAAACGATTAGCCAAAAAGCTTTGTAAGCGACGCCTTGCTGCTTGTGTCCAAACACATAAAATACAAAGTTATTATCATTGGCAAGGTGTTATATGCGCAGAATCTGAAATTGCTCTAAGTATCAAGACACGCAAAAAACATTATAAGAAGATTCGCAAATTTTTGCGCTCTCACCATAGTTATGAAGTGCCACAGATTCTAGCATTTATACCATGTAAAATAGAAAAACACTACAAAAAGTGGCTAAAAAAGGCTATATAGCCTGAAAATTTTGGATTCTTATTTGTTTTTGTATCCAAATACTCCCACCTGTATTTTTCTGACTGCATAGTATTATTTGCCAAATCTTTCCCACTCATATGCACTTTTGATGATGTAGGCGAGATCATTAAATCGTGGTTTCCAATCTGTGAGAGTGCAGATTTTAGTATTATCTGCAACAAGAATAGCAGGATCTCCTGCTCTACGATCAGAATCTAAGACCACAAAATCCACGCCACTTACCTTCTTTACCATTTGGATAACTTCAAGCACACTATAGCCTTGTCCATA
>NZ_FZPO01000041.1 GCF_900198655.1 Helicobacter equorum
TGGCAAAGGTGGCTTATTGCACGATAAGAAATATATGTTTAGTCTTACTTGGAATGCGCCTATTGAGGCATTTACAGACAAAGATGAGTTTTTTGGCGGTGTGGGTGTAGATGTCGTGTATTTGCATTTGCATAAGGCACACGAATTTTTAGGTATGCAGGCTTTGCCAACATTTATTTGTAATGATGTGGTCAAAAACCCACAAGTAGAGCAATACATAAAAGAGTATAAAGCACATTTGCAAAAAGTCTTTGGTTAAAGTAAGGATAGGATTATGAATGTTTTTGAGAAAGATTTGGCTGGTGTGCCACTAGATTCTAGAGATCCCGAAGTCGCACCTATCATCGAAGTGATTAAGCACACGCAAAAACTCATCGCCAAGCTTAATAATGGAGAAAAAAGCGAGGAGCAAGTGCGTGAGATTTTAAGTCAAATTATGGGAAGAGAGGTGGATTCTAGTTTGTGGCTTTTGCCACCTTTTTATACGGATTTTGGGCGTAATATATATTTTGGCAAAAATGTTTTTGTTAATACCGCTTGCACATTTATGGATCGGGGCGGAATCTATATTGATGATGAAGTGTTTATCGGACCAAAAGTTAATCTCATCACCATTAATCACGACATTAATCCTTATAATCGCACCACCACCATTTGTAAGCCTATTTATATCCAAAAGCGTGTGTGGATAGGTGTAGCAGCAACTATTTGTCCGGGTGTTAGGATTGGTGAAAATTCTATCGTGGGCGCTAATGCAGTCGTTCTCAAAGATGTCCCACCAAATTCTATCGTGGGTGGAAACCCTGCAAAGCTTATCAAAAAAATAGAGATAGAAAATTATACGCCAAAGGATTAGTATGCCACTTGTAATCTTAAGCACCGCACCAAACAAAAAGGAAGCCAAACGATTAGCCAAAAAGCTTTGTAAGCGACGCCTTGCTGCTTGTGTCCAAACACATAAAATACAAAGTTATTATCATTGGCAGGGTGTTATATGCACAGAATCTGAAATTGCTCTAAGTATCAAGACACGCAAAAAACATTATAAGAAGATTCGCAAATTTTTGCGCTCTCATCATAGTTATGAAGTGCCACAGATTCTAGCATTTATACCATGTAAAATAGAAAAACACTACAAAAAGTGGCTAAAAAAGGCTACATAGCCTGAAAATTTTGGATTCTTATTTGTTTTGTATCCAAATACTCCCACCTGTATTTTTCTGACTACATAGCATTATTTGCCAAATCTTTCCCACTCATATGCACTTTTGATGATGTAGGCGAGATCATTAAATCGTGGTTTCCAATCTGTGAGAGTGCAGATTTTAGTATTATCTGCAACAAGAATAGCAGGATCTCCTGCTCTACGATCAGAATCTAAGACCACAAAATCCACGCCACTTACCTTCTTTACCATTTGGATAACTTCAAGTACACTATAGCCTTGTCCATA